>JBBSCU010000012.1:0-39588 GCA_038249935.1 Chroococcales cyanobacterium | reverse complement strand
TAATTTTATCTGCTAAATCAGAAAAAGTTTTTCTAAATTCATTTTGCTTTTTTTGATTAGCTCCTAATACTACGCCTTTCTGGTCTAATTGTTCAGGTGTTAACGCATAAACAGGTGTACTGTGTTCCTGCGATAGAGCAATTAAGCTATTAAAATTAGAAATTTTTGTCAGAGTACAACTACCATTCATACCCTGCTCTGTATAGACTTGCTTGGGTAATAACAGATTATTTTGCTCTAGAACTGGTACGAGTTTAGAAGGAACTGTATTCTCAATTTTTTCTATCCATGTTTGAAATGCTACTGTTTCTTTACCCGTAATAATTCTATAGTTTTGAACTATAATTCCTAAAAACTTCAAGTTAAATTCTGGAAATGGATAAGTAGCTTCCTTTAATATAGGGTTTGCACTTGCCATCCTTGCCCAACCACACCACTTTGATAAAATTCTAGACAGAGAATCAATTGCCATTACAGAGAAAAAATCAGCAGTTGTAGGCACTAAGAAAAAGTCACTTGTCATTAGTAAATTCTGATTGATTGCTCCTAAACTTGGACTCATATCAATCAGAATATAGTCAGCATTAAATTTCTTAGCAGTTTTTTCTAAAAGATCAGAAATAGCACCTGGCAAGTTTTTGAGTGTCTGAATTGAGCCACTGAGTTCCTGCGCGATACCTAATGTGACTTCGTATTCAGCAAAGCCTACATGACCAGGTAATAAAAATAAACCTTCTTGTCCTTCTATCGGAATACAATCTACAGCTTCAATAGCCCGTGGCTGTGACTCAAAAGCAGGAGCCAAGCCAGTTTTTATATTTGAATGTGTATTGTAAATGTTTTCTATTCTTGCTTCATCATCTTCAGTTTCTTCCGAGATGATATCCTATAAGGATTAATAAATCCATCGCCACCATATTTTTCAATATCGATAGGATGTTTATCTTTTTCCCAAGTAATTCCGTTAGCTTCCATAAGATATGGTATTACTCGCTTGTCTTGTTCACCCTCCACAATCAGTTGTTTGGTTCTATAACTGCTTGTCATTACTAACGTACCTCAATGTTTTCTTGGGCAGCAATGACAATTTCAGGTTCAATAAAAACTACACTTGTTTCTTTACCTCTTTCAATTCTGTGAATTCTAATACCATTCTCAGTAGCATCTTCCTGCTCTGCAATACTAGCTAAACTTGTCCAACAATCACTATTGTGAGTAGTTGCAAAAACTTGCACATTTAATCTTTTGGCTGTTTCCCAAATCAGTTTCCACATATCAGACATTGCCGTAAAATGTAGTCCGGTATCAATCTCATCAACAAATAAGTATCCGTCTTTAGCACATACTATAGCCAGTGCAAGTCCTAATATCCGCCAAATACCATCACCCATACTGCCAATTGGTACACGCTGATTTTTGTCAGAAAGTAGCACAAAGAAACCACCCCGTGAATCTAAGGAATACCTTAATTTTTGAGAACTAACTGGAGCAATCCGTTTAATTTTAGAGTCTACTCTATGAAGTGCCTGCTCTACAAGTTGTTCTTCAGGCGTTAGTACTATCTGATCAAATAGTTCAATCATCTTCTGGGTTCCTAGAGAAGATGATGTTACAAATTGCATTTTTGGGGCTGGATTTTTAGTATCTCTACGCAATCGGCGAATATAATCTACAGGAAGTCCGCCATTAGCTGATAGTGGTAGTTTCCAAAGCTCTTCTTCTTGCCCATAATTCCACTTAATACTGAAATCTATTTCCCTTAATGCATCTGGGAGTTCATCATATATAAACTCATTCGATGGGATAAGTGCATCTTTTGAAGCAGTTTTGCGTACTTCCATTGATACAACAAGCTCCTCTTGAAAATTGCCATTAGTACCTGTTATTGAAAATTTGCTTCCCAGTTCAATCTCGTGGCCATGAAAAAGGTGACGAACATCAAGCTCTTGACCTAACCTATGCTCACTACGCTCATCATCAAAAAAATATTCACTCCGGTTATTCATTGTGTTGCGTAGAGGCTCAACATTACTCCGTGAGCATAAAAGTTGAATAGCTTCTAGTATTGATGTTTTGCCGGTATTGTTTTTACCTACCAGTAGGTTAACTCTACCAAGCTGCTGAAGTTCAAAAGATTGGAAACTACGGAAATTTTCTATTTTTATCGTCTTCAACATAATTTTGCTAGGCGGAGATAACAAAGAGGCAATGACTGATATTAGTATAAGCAGTCTTGATACTTTTCACTCTAGCAAAAAGGAACAACTGCTCAACTCCATCAACCCGCTCCCCTTATTTCAATTCCTCAACATCAATACTTTCCCCTTCCGGCTCAACAGGCTCAAATTTCACCTTGTTGTATAAATCTTGTAGGGAAATCTCAAATGGTATGGTTATAAGTGCGATCGCTTCGTCTTCTTGATCATATTCACGAAGCGCCCATTGCTTTTTCCCAGTTTTGGAAAATTGATCTACATGAATTCGAGTTTGGTCAATTAATAGATATTCTTGGAAGGTGGAAATTGTGCGGTACGCCTCAAATTTATCCTCGCGATCATACCCTTTGGTCGATTTTGATAAAACCTCTACAATGACCTGTGGGTTCAGAATTATATCCTTTCGGTTGTTAAAAAACTCTGGTTCACCCGCCAGAATCATCACATCTGGATACGTATATGTTCGCTTTTGGGATATCCACAGACGAAGATCACCCATGAAAACTTCGTAATCTTGCTGGCGAAACGCTAAATTTAAGGCAGCACTTAGATTCACCGAGATTCGATTATGATTTATTGTTCCACCCGCCATAGGAATTATTTGCCCGTCAATGTATTCACTTTTGTACTCAGCAACTTCTTCTAACTCTAAATATTCCTCTGGGGTATAGTATCGCTGTTGTGTTATTTGCATAATTTTATCAGGTAGCAATGTTTAACGATACAGAGCGTCTAGGCACTAAAGAGATTTTACTCCTGTTTACCAAACAGTTTAACGTGGTTAGATAGAGATGTTACGTGTTTTGTACAAGGTGAGCGTAGGCGCAGCCCGCCGTAGGCATCGCTATCTCAATTCACAAAAACTTAGCCCATTTTTCCTATTGATAACCGGCTGCTTGTAACAAAAACAATTTGGCATAACGTCTTCCTAGTTGTAATAATTCTTCGTGAGTTCCCTGTTCGATAACTTCGCCGTTTTCTATAACTACGATTTTGTCAGCCATTCGTACTGTCGAGAAGCGATGGGAAATCAAAAGTACCATCTGATTTTGAGTAATAGCGCGAAAATGATTGAAAATCTCAAACTCAGCTTGGGCATCTATTGCCGATGTTGGTTCATCTAACACCAAGATATCTGCTTGCGATCGCATAAAAGCCCGAGACAAGGCAATTTTCTGCCACTGTCCCCCAGAAAGTTCCTGTCCTCCCTTAAACCAACGACCAAGCTGAGTCTGAAAACTTTCGGGTAATTGGTCAATAAAAGATTGCGCCATGCCTTTTTCAGCAGCAGTTTCCCAACGGGTTTTATTTTCGAGATGTTCTACATCACCCACGCCAATATTCTCACCCACAGTAAATTGGTAGCGGACAAAGTTCTGAAAAATCACACCAATGCGTCGCCGCAGCACATCTACATCCCATTCCTGCAAGTCCAAGCCATCTAAGAAAATTCGTCCGGAGTCTGGCGTATAGAGTCGGGTAAGTAGTTTGATTAAGGTAGTCTTACCAGAACCGTTTTCACCCACAATTGCCAGTTTCTCTCTGGGTTTCAAGTGTAGCGAAATATTTTTCAACGCTGGCTTAGAACTTCCTGGATAAGTAAATGATACGTTCTCAAAACGGATACCATCTTGAGGATTTAAACCAATGGTTGCCTTACCCCAAGATTTTGGTACTTCCTCTTCCAGAAAATCATAGAGATTTGATAGATATAGGTTGTCTTCATACATCCCTCCAATAGAGGTGAGGGCATTGGAAAAAGTAGACTGTCCTTGACGAAACACAGTCAGATACAGTGTCATGTCTCCCAAGGAAATCTTACCTAGCACAGTTTCCAGCACAATCCAAGCATAAGCTACATAAAAAGCACCAGTACTGACTAAACTTAGGAGATATCCCCACAGTCCTCGTCTCAAAGTCAAATCGCGGTCTTGACCATAGAGTTGATCAAACAGGTCGTGGTAACGTCCTAGCAGCATCTCTCCCAACTGGTAGAGTTTGACTTCTGTGACAAAATCTTCTCTTGCTAGCAGATTTTCTAAGTAATGCTGTTGGCGGGTTTCTGGCGCACGCCAACTAAACAAGCGAAAGGCTTCTCCCGCAAACTTCGTTTCTGCAATAAATACGGGCATAGCTGCCACAATCAGCATTACCACCGCCCAAACTGAGAAATTTACTAGCAAAATCCCATAGGTAACAAGGGAAAGAGCATTCTGCACTAACCCAAAGGTGCGGCTTACTAGGGAAAGGGGACGAACCGATGCTTCTCGTCGGGCATTGGTCAATTTGTCATAAAATTCTGAGTCTTCAAACTGCCTAAGATCCAGTGTCAGCGCCTTTTCTAAGATGAGTACATTCACACGCTGACCCAGTAATGCCCGCAATAACGATTGACACATGAGCAGTCCACGCTGACTACCTGCTAGTAAAATTACAGCGATCGCTTCTAATCCTACATAAAATAGAGAGGGATAAATATTGACAAAACCATTGCTGTCTGAATTAACTTGAGAGGCAAATACCACCGCATCAACAATCAACTTACCAATGTAAGATATCGCCGCTGGCAAAAGACCACCCACTAAAGTTAAACTAGCCAAAAGAATAGTAAGCGATCGGCTAGTAGTCCATACTAAACTTACAGCCCGTCCACTATAGCGGAAAACCGTCAGTGATTGGCGTAGGATATTTCTTTTTTTTTAATCTTCATCTTTACTTCCGCGAGATACCCCAGCTTGGGCGGATCTTCCTGACTCTATTAATCTTTATAAATTCTACATTTTTATTCCCACAATCTCCTACCTGCTTTCTGACTTAATCTTTCGTGAGCATCTTTCAATAAAGCTGGAATATCTAACTTTTCTGGACACCGAGGCAAACAGTCACCACATTCTGTACAACGGTTGCCTTTCATTCCAGGGAACCAGTGACCGGCATTTTCAAACATTCCGTAACGATATTGCCCATAGTCAGTCATATCATAAGCCACCGCAAGATTACGTAACCGCAATACCTCTGGAATATTAATATTTTCTGGACAAGGCAAACAAGCATAACACTGGCTACATTTATCAGTTCCCAAAACAGCTTTTTCGTGATTTTCTAATTGCTGGAAAACAGAAATTTCTAGTGATTTTAGCTCTCCATCATCGTCAGCAACTCGCAAAGGTTCGATTAATTCATCTGGGTTTGCTGGCCCTATACTCAGAGTAGTAATCCGCTCATCACTAAGTAAAAATCGGTAGCTTAATTCTAATGGTGAATACGGCTGACACAGGTCTTTTAAGGTTTGGGGTGGTGTGTAGAGCCGTCCTCCCTTATCAGCAGGAGAAATTATAAAAACGCCCATATCTTTCTCAGTTGCTAGCTGAATCGCTGGCGCATTTCTTTGGAAGAAATAGTAATAATGCAGATTGACAAATTCAAAAAAATCTGTATTAATTACTGCCAGAATTACCTCTAATGGCCCGTGGGTGGAAAAACCAACGTGTCGCACTCGACCATCAGCAACAGCTTCCTGCACGGCTTGCATACAGCCATTTTTGGCTTGCACCCACTCCAAATGTTCCCAAGTGTTCAAGCCATGAATCCCCAGACAATCTAGATAATCTAGCTGTAATTGTTCTAGAGATTCGTCAATGCACCGACGCATGGTGTCAGCGTCGTCTGTAGGTGGGATTTTGGTAGTGACGTAAAGCCCTGTTCGGGGTACTGACAACCCAGCTTTTAACGCTCTACCAACATACTCCTCACTTTTGCCGTAACCTCTGGCGGTTTCTAGATGATTAATTCCTAGCGCTAAGGCTTGTTCGATGGTCTGGTGAGCATTTTCAGAAGAAGCCAAGTAGCGCATTGTTCCTAAAGAAAAAACCGAGAGGCGCAGATTCGTTTTCCCAAAGCGTCGGTATTGCATAAATGAGTCCTGAGTAGTGAGTGCTGAGTGCTGAGTATAAATACGATTAGTAGTGTCTGTACAAGACTAAAAGTAAAGAGTAAAGAACTTATTTTATTCTCTAGATTCTCTATTCTTTCTCAGCACTCATTACTCATTACTCAGAACTTTCCTAGCTGTCACCATTATCAAAGCGCTTGATCAAATCTTCAGGACGGAGATTGGAAATAAATTCACGGAAAGCTTGCTGTTCGGCTTCATCTGCATCGCGATCAACAGGGATAGAAGCATCGGCAACGACTTCTTCCATTACCCAAATAGGGGTATTTGTACGGAGGGCAATGGCGATCGCATCGCTAGGACGTGCGTCAATTTCTTTTTTGACTTCGCCTTGCTGGACGATTAAAGCTGCATAAAATGTATCCTTTTGCAGGGAATGAATAATCACCTTTTCTAGAGTCATATTCCAAGTCTCTAGAAAATTCACAATCAGGTCGTGAGTTAAGGGTCTAGGAGGCTTTTGATTCTCCAGTGCACCCATAATTGCCCTAGCCTGTTCCTGACCGATGTAAATTGGCAAAGCCCGCCGATCTGAAGAATCTTTCAAAAGTACAATCGGGCTGCGGGTTATGGCATCTAATGCTATGCCAGCGACTTTCATTTCAATCATTGACTAAGCCTCTACAATCCTTTGAGAGCCTGGGACACTATGTAACAAATAGCACGTTTTTTTAGGCGGTTTGGTGACAGTAATAAACATAAGCATTCGTTCTCTATAATTGCTTCTATTGAACTCCGAACTTGTGATGAACACCAGAGTAAGTCAAATTGGTCTTCTTAAAGAATAACCTTCTTACCCAAGTAATGCCTTGTGAACGATGCTAATGTGTTAATATCCTTATACGAAAAAAGTCAGAATTTATACTGAAATATTCTCCATTCGTGTGATAATTACGAATTGATTTCAGGCAAAATTAGGCAATAAATAAAGTTAGTTTGACAAAAAAGCCGTGTTTACAGGATTAATCCAAGCATTAGGAACGATAGAACCCTTAGGTGGCGATTATTGGCAAATTACTTGTGTAAGCCATTCGTGTGAAGTAATTATGCAAGATTTGGCCTATGGTGACAGTGTTGCAGTAGATGGCATTTGCCTGACAGTGGAAAAAGTTTTAAAAGATGGATTCATCGCCACTGCTTCACCAGAAACTCTACATCGCACGACTTTGGGAGGTGAACAAACACCACAGCGATATGTCAATTTAGAAGCATCGCTAAAGGTGGGCAGTAAAGTTGGCGGTCATTTTGTGATGGGTCATGTAGACGGCATCGGGCGATTGCTAGTGGTAGAACAAACGGCTAGTTCTTGGGAAATGACCTTTATTGCATCCGAGGCGATCGCCCGGTATATTGTCTCTAAAGGTAGCATTGCTATCAATGGCATCAGCCTCACAGTAGCCGCATACGAGTCTGAACTCTCCCAATTTAAAGTAGCAGTAATTCCCATCACATATACCGAGACAAATCTTCGCTATTTGGTTCCTGGGAGTTTGGTGAATCTAGAAGGGGATATTCTTGGCAAATATGTGGAAAAATTCCTCTACTCTGGCAACCCACATATCACAGCCACTGATGACAATAGTGTAGATGGTGTTACACCCGCATTCTTAGCAGAACACGGATATTTGTAACTAAAAAAGTTAGGAGTTAGTAGTTTTAAATTAATAACTCCTCACTCCTCACTCTTAACTCATAACTTTTATTTAGCTGCCTGGTCGCTGGCTTACCTGAGCAGTTTGTAAAGATTGTACTAACTGGCTGAGTCCGCTTTGTAAAGTTGCGCTTGGGTCAGTAGCAACCCATCCATCCTTTGTTAAGTGGCGGACTTCAAAATGCAGGTGAGGGCCTGTAGAGTTCCCAGTGCTGCCAACCCGCCCGATCATCGTTCCAGGTTCTACCCACTGACCGGGTTGAACAAAGATTTCTGACATATGAGCGTAGAGGGTTTGTTCAGCAGATTTGTGATTTAGGGTAACGGTTAAACCATAGCCACCCAACCAGTTTGCAGTTTCTACTTGACCGCCAGCAGCTGCTAAAACTGGCGTTCCCATAGCCGCACCTATATCTGTACCAGAGTGGAAGCGTTGATTACCTGTAATTGGATGAACTCGCCAACCAAACATAGAAGTAATGGAAGCGGGGACTGATAGTGGAAACATCATTCCTGTACCACTATAGGCGACTCTTCCAGTGTAGGGAATTTGCGGCAATACTGAAGCAAGTGAAAAGTCGTAAGCTACATTACTGGGGCGGGGTGCAACGTTGCCATCTGCCATTGGTGGAGGTAAAGTACCACCACTCGGCGCGATGGGAGTTGTACTCACTCTGGTAGTGGCGAACTCGCTGGGATTTGGGATAAACCGATTCTGGCGGAATGCGCTCTTGGTGACACCATTAGAACCACTTTGAGGAGTACGCCATCTGCTAGTGTTGCCAGTAGTTGCAATCTGCCGCACGGGGGAAACTACTGCTAATTGTGCATTTTGACTTCTTCTGAGCCAATTAGGTGCTAGTTTACCATTAGAATCAGCTACACGCCTTTGGGGTAATTTGGCGCAAACGCCGTCTAATAGGTTTTGCCCTGAAGGTAAGATGGTTCGACAACCACCGGAGCGTTCTGTGAGAATTACCGAATTTGGTGCTTGATAAGTACCTGTGGCACTACTGTCATAACTATTAGGATCAATATAGGCGTTATTATAATCCTTGGTTTTCTGTGCCGTTGTATTGGCAGTGCTGTTTGAGTTATTTGATGGTTGAGCAACTTCTCTTAGTTTCTCAGGTAAAAAGCGGACAGGGGTATTGGGCTTTGACTGTCTGATAATTACAACAGGTTCAGCAATTTCGATTTTGGGTGTAGACTGCCTAACTGGTTCTTTTGATTGAACAACCTCTGACCTGCGTAATCTCTGTCTGAGTTTGACTCGCCGTTGGGAAAATTCCGTTTGCGCTTCGGGCGCAACAGCCTGTTTTTTAAATGCTGTTGGCTGGGAAGTTTCAATAGTAGGAACGATGTTGTCTATTTGTGTTTCCGTTTGGGCAAACACGAAGCCGCCGCTAAGGAGGCTGAAGCTACTCAGCCAACAGAGGCTCTGTGCTGGTAGCGTAGACGCCAAACGTTTTTTTGTCAGACCTCGCTGCCATAAGTAATGCAAACGATGATGGGCAGAATTATTGCGCTGCGTCATTTGTTCTCTCAGTTGTGTGTAATTAGCCTAAAGAGATGATGCTAGTGGTTTGTCTTGCCCAAAGAGCGAAATTATGAACAAACCTCAAATTTAAACGGAAGATTTATGGTATCCCAAACTGATTGTACCGGGTTCAATATAAATTTCCGGTGTTATTTGTTCCTTTGTATCATGTGTTTCTAAATTAACTCGTAAATTACCCTGAGATGTCACCCCAACTACAGTACCTGAAAGATTATTGACGTATATCTGATCACCCATGTTTGTAAGCAAATCTAAATAGCGAGACAAGAGTATGCTTACTCCTTCTTGGTAAAGGCACTCCATACCGGATTCTATTCCCAGCAAGACTCTAGAGGTTAGCATTTCCAGACAAGAAATTGGTCTGCAATCTTGGGAAGCTTGCCACGATTCCAGATTGATTCCAGTTTCCGGTACTGGGTTTGTCCAGTTAATACCAACACCAATTACTGCCTGGGTGATTTGTCCTTTGTTTACTTTGGTTTCTGTTAAAATGCCGCCTAGTTTGCGACCATTTAAAACTAAATCATTAGGCCATTTTATCCCAACATCTACACCGCACTGGCGCAATTGAGACGCAATTCCCCAAGCAGTGGCAAAAGTTAGCTGATAGCCGTCAGTAGTCTCTATTTTGTGGTCGAAAGAAATCGCCACCGAAACATATAATCCCCCAACAGGAGAAATCCATTCACGTCCCCATTGTCCCCGCCCAGCAGTCTGCTGAGTCGCAATTACTACTGTTCCTGAACCAGTTCCTTGGTTGAGTAGGTTCCAGAGGGTTTGGTTTGTTGAGGAGACGGTTTCAAAAAAGTGGAGGGAAAATGGTATGTGTGTATACTTACGCCCTGCTTTCAAGGCTGCTTCCAAGTTTTGCAGATTAAATCCCACAGCAGTTAACCCAAATTCCGTTGTTCAAGTTAGCATTGATTGGCTGATTAGTGATTTCTGTTTAGGTTTGGTTGAAGATGCACACTTGGCACTGGCGCAATTGGGAAGGACTGCCTTATCTAACTTGTAGTATTCTGGAACGTTGGCATCACGGCTTCTTTACCCAACAGTTTTGGCCGCGATCGCCACAAGTTATCACAGAAGTATTGCAACCTGAGGCATCAGTCTATCGCTTAAAGCAGGTACATGGCAATACTGTTCTCACCCCCCAAGAAATTGACTCCATGTTAAGCACTCTTGGAGATGATTTAGCATCGGCAGATGGTTTAATTAGCGAACAGCCTCTACAAGCTGTTTGGGTAGCTAGTGCAGATTGTACACCTGTGCTGATTGGGGATGTGCAAACTGGACGGGTGGCTGCATTACACGCAGGTTGGCGGGGAACTGCTAAGAAGATTGTGCCACTAGCGATCGCTCGGTTACAATCTCAAGGCAGCAAACTCGATGATTTGAGAATTGCGATGGGGCCGGCGATCGCTGGTGAGGTTTACCAAGTCTCTATGGATGTGGCTGCTGAAGTCGGGGCTAGTATTATACCACATGACGAAGAACAAAAAATTATAACTGCATTACATGAGCTACCAAATTCGCCTTTACTGGAAGATCCAAATCCAGGAAAGGTACGGCTGGATGTCCGGCGAGTGAATATTTTACAGATGGAAAATATGGGCATTAGTGCAGAACAAATTGCGATCGCGCCTTATTGTACTTTCCAAACTCCAGAGCATTTCTTTTCTTACCGCCGGGAGAAAGAGAAAAAAGTTCAGTGGTCAGGGATTGTTAGTGGTCAAACGAGCCATTAAAACATTCGTCAGACCTCTTGCACAAATATTTTTCTCACGCAAAGGGAAAATCTAAGATTAGAACTTTTGCAAGAAATCTATTTTAGATTCTCATCACAGAATAGTTAGGATGCTCAGGATTCGGAATAAGTTGCTGATTTCTACAGTCCACCAATAAATCCAGCGTCTCAAGTACCGTTTGTCCAATCAGGACAATATTACCTGTAACTAATGTGGCTTCGGTAGTTTCCCGATAACTCGGTAGGGCGAAGATAGTTACGCTCAAGCCCCATTTAACTTACTATATTTATTGTCCCCCAGTTAAATGGGCTACATCTGGCTGCCCTTATGGTGATTATGGCGAAACCCAAGAAAAGCGCTACTCCCATCAATCTCAGCGATCCACAATATTATCTTAACCGAGAGTTAAGCTGGTTAGAATTTAATGCCAGGGTGCTGCATGAAGCTTGTGACAATCGCACGCCTCTTCTGGAACGCCTCAAGTTTTTAGCAATCTTCTGTTCTAATTTAGATGAATTTTTTATGGTGCGCGTTGCTGGTTTAAAGCAACAAGTAGAGGCGAAAGTTAGCCTGTTAACTCCCGATGGGCGAACTCCACAACAACAACTAGATGATATTCAGTCTAGCCTTAGTCCTCAGGTGAAGAAACAGCATCAACATTTTGAGCAAGTACTTCGACCCTTATTAGCAAATAACGGCATCCATATACTGAATTATATAGATTTAAATCAGAAACAACGGACTAATCTCAACAGTTATTTTGATGAGCAAATCTTTCCAGTTCTGACTCCCTTAGCTGTTGACCCTAGTCATCCCTTTCCTTTCATTTCTAATCTCAGTCTAAATCTGGCAGTCGTCGTCAAGAACCCAGATACCGAAGAGGAATTATTCGCCAGAGTTAAAGTCCCTAGCGTTCTGCCACGATTTTTACCAATTCCGCCTGAGTTGGCAACTCAAGAAGATGGGAAACCGATCCATTGGACTGGAGTACCTTTAGATCAGGCGATCGCTCATAATTTGGAATCTCTATTTCCAGGGATGAAGATTCAAGAATATCACCCGTTCCGCATTACCCGTGACGCTGATTTGGTATTAGAAGAAGATGAAGCAGATGATTTATTATTAGCGATCGAACAAGAACTGCGAAAACGGCGCATGGGTGGGAGTCCAGTCCGGCTAGAAATTCAATCCCAGACTCCTCAATCAGTGCGATCGCGATTATTACAAGATTTGGAATTAACAGACACTGATATTTACGAGGTAGATGGTCTTTTGGGCTTGCGGGATTTGATGTATTTTATGTCCCTGCCATTGCCAGAACTCAAAGATCCACCACGCCAATCTGTTGTACCGTTACGTCTCCAACGTCTAAAGCAACCGAGTTTAGACCCAGATGCACTAGAGACGGACGAAGGAAAAGACTTTTTTGCTGTGATTCGGGAAAAGGATTTACTAGTACACCATCCCTATCAATCTTTTTCGGAAACAGTCGTGCGGTTTATTACCCATGCTGCCTACGATCCGAATGTGTTAGCCATCAAAATGACTCTTTACCGGACTTCTGGCGACTCGCCCATCGTCAACGCTTTAATCGCCGCTGCCGAAAATGGCAAGCAAGTATCCGTACTGGTGGAATTAAAGGCGCGGTTTGATGAAGAGAATAATATTTACTGGGCAAGACGACTAGAAAGAGTTGGAGTGCATGTTGTCTATGGTTTAGTGGGGCTGAAAACCCACAGTAAAACCGTCATGGTAGTACGGCGGGAAAAAGACCGCATCCGTCGCTACGTGCATATTGGCACTGGTAACTATAACCCCAAAACGGCACGGCTGTACACAGATTTGGGATTGTTTAGTTGCCGTGAAGAATTAGGTGCTGACATCACAGATTTATTTAATTTCTTGACAGGATACTCCCTGCAAAAGTCTTATCGAGAGTTGCTAGTTGCACCTGTGAATATGCGCGATCGCTTTTTGGCATTAATTCACCGCGAAATCGAAAATGTTCAACATGGATTTTCTGGGCGCATTGTTGCCAAAACCAATGCCTTAGTCGATCCGCAAATTATCGCCACTTTATATGAAGCTTCTCGCGCCGGAGTGCAAATCGACTTAATCATCAGAGGCGTTTGCTGTTTGCGCCCAGGGCTTAAAGATATCAGTGAAAATATTCGCGTCATCAGCATTATCGGTCGCTTTTTAGAACACTCTCGCATTTATTATTTTCATAACAACACACAAGAGGAAATCTATATCGGCAGTGCCGACTGGATGCGCCGCAACCTAGATCGCCGCGTGGAAGTAATTACCCCCATCAAAGACCTTGATATTGCCAAAGATTTGCAAGAAATTCTGGGAATCATGCTCGCAGATAATCGCCAAGCTTGGGAGTTACAAGCTGATGGCACTTACATTCAACGGCGTCCCTATGATGATTCTCCAGAAGCCAGTTCGCAAAAAATTCTGATCAACATGGCATTACGCTCAACTGGTGTAACTCAAATCTGATTAATTAAAAACAAGTTCCTTGTACCTTAATAACTAGCTAAACTTAGTTTTTTTAGAAAACTTTAATTTTTGATATAGCAGTTCTCGTTTACGTGAGGTACACCCGTAGGGGCACGGCATGCCGTGCCCCTACAACTTGGGATATAACGTTGTACCGCATCTGAATGGGAACCGCTATAACTTATCTAAGTTGTTAGTCATGGGTTAATACAAGTTATTCAACCATAGATAGAGTAAGTGCTGGCACTTGTTCTCATAAACTAGAAAAGTTATTGTGAACAAATTTTGTCTTTCCCCTGAATGTTAATGCTATCCTGTGAACTTTCTACTTTGCGCCTTCTAGTAGTTGATGACCACGAACTGACTCGTTTAACCTTACAATTGGTTTTTTCTTGCCAGGAAAATATTCAAGTCGTAGGTTTAGCCAGTAATGGTGAAGAAGCTATAGAAATGGTTAAACGTTGCCATCCAGATGTGATTGTTTTAGATTTAGAAATGCCAGTTATGGATGGTTGGAGTGCGTCTAGTCATATTAAAGCTATATCTCCGAACACTCAAATCCTTGCTTACTCCTCAGTGGAAGACGTAAATTTTCAGGGGACAAAGGCAATGGCTAGCTTTGATGACGTTTGCAAAAAAGATGTACCCACAACCGAACTTATTGCTTTGGTTAGGCAGTTAGGGAAGCGTGCAGGGGATGGGTCAGTTGCAGTCTAAATGGGATATAGCTATGTTACTTGGTCAAGCTTGTCTTAGCTTAATTCCGGCGATTTGGAAGATTATAATACTAAGAAAAGTCGGTATAGCCTGAAGTTGACGGTTACACCGACGCAGTTTTCGATCATTTTTACTTTACCCCTTAGTCTGGCTCAACTATTTTCCTGTTCGGGAATAGTGCGTCTAAATTCATCAATTAACTCATCCAGTTCTTCCAAAGCCTGATTTACGTCGATTCTCAAAGTTCCCAGGTTTGGTTGCTCCAGTAGGCTCAACAGGTATTGGCGCTTACTTTGCACTGTGGTAATTCGTTCTTTTATAGTCTGTAGATCCATTATTTTCTTCCAATCTTTAACTACCTTTAAGTTTAAAGTTAACTCAAAATCCAATATTCTGGAACACTAAGTAGGTCAACCTAATTAAACCAGGACTTACGCAAAACTATACGCTGTAGGGGTAATTCATGAATTGCCCCTACCTGAAAATCATTCTTTTTGGCTATTGTTTGCGTAAGTCCTGTAAACATTAAACCCTCAGGAATCTAAATATTTTATTTATACCACCTACTCAGTGGCTTAAGCTAATACTCTTCCCTATTTGTTACTCATAGCCGATGATAATAAAACTGATACCATTTCACAAAATTCCTGCTACAAGTACATTGGTAGGGGCATATAGATGTACACCCCAACAGGCGATTAATTTGTTACCAAGTTTTTTGGAAATGGTATTGACATATTAGAAATATATACCAACCTAAACTCATGCTACGCAAAATCTCTTTAGGAACAGTCGGTTTAACTATCGGTGGTATATTAACTATCATTGGCTTCGTCGCTTATGCCGTTAATAATGCCACACTTAATCTTGTCGGATTTTTTTACGGGATTCCTCTATTGTTGGGAGGATTGGCGCTCAAAGCTAATGAACTCAAGCCAGTACCCTTTAGCCAAACTACGTCACCGTCAGCATTGATACTACGCCAGCAGCAAGCAACTGATACTCAAAATAAAATTCGCAAAGACATTACCCGATATTTCTACGGTCAAGATGCTCATCTAGATACAACACTTTCTTTTCTGGGTTTGAGTCCCACAGATGAGGAACGGCCAATAGTTACAGGGTTACGAGAAACGGAAGTTAATGGGAGCTATGCCCTAATTTTAGAATTTGATTCACCGCTAATACCAATTGATGTGTGGCAAAAAAAACAGGAAAAAATGACCAACTATTTTGGGCCTGGAGTGGAGGTTCAAATAACACAACCATTTGAAAACAAAATTGAACTAGCATTGGTCAATACTCAAAAAGAGTCAATAGTCAATAGTCAATAACAAAAATTATCGCTACCAAAACTCCATTGCTTTATAACTTCTCGTTACCCACATTAAAGCTTTTTGTGTTATTATTCCAATCTAATAATGTCGTGGGAGTTTCGGTAGCGCATTACTCAATGATATCCAGTGATAATATCTCCGGTGTGGTTCGTAGACGATAAAAAATCATGAGCAAATATAGAATTTTAAAACATGAGCAAAGTTACACTTTTAGTCAATACTTTTTATTGCCCAACCCAACAATAGACATACTGGCTGAGTTTGAGTACAGCTACGATCGCACAGAGCTAGAATTACCAAGATACTTTGCTGAACTGAGCTATTTAGAGTTTTTACAAAATTATTTACAGCGCAATATAAAGCTTTTTAACCCAATCGCTGAGATATCAATACGAGAATTTTTAATTGCACCTATCCTTGCTGAAATATGCGCTCACACAAAGGCTCAACTCTATAGTGAGTATCTGATTAATGTTAATGAAAAACTCAAAGGTACTTTGAATTATTACTTACATAAATCTAACTCCCTATTGGTGATTGAAGCAAAACAATCAGATATCAGAAGAGGGTTTACACAGTTAGCGGTAGAATTAATAGCTCTTGATCAATCCCTAGATCATGAAAAAGCTATTTTATATGGAGCAGTTACCAATGGAGATGACTGGAAATTTGGTACTCTTCATAGAGAAGATAAGCGGGTTGCAGAAGATATTAAACTTTACCGTGTTCCTGAAGGTTTAGAAGATTTGGTACGAGTGCTTGTAGGTATCCTTTTATCTGAAAGTTAGAAGCAATTGACCAAAAAGTTACTTTTCTAAACGAACTGCATACCACTGTAAATATTGCCCAGGACTAATATCTAATTCGCAACTGGTGTCGATTAAATATTGTGCTTGAGCTTCTACAGTA
This sequence comes from Chroococcales cyanobacterium, assembly GCA_038249935.1. Taxonomy (GTDB): domain Bacteria; phylum Cyanobacteriota; class Cyanobacteriia; order Cyanobacteriales; family Nostocaceae; genus Nostoc. Next base: position 22,989 of record JBBSCU010000012.1, on the reverse strand, counting down.
TCAAACTTTTGCAAATCATGTGGTAAATCTTGAATCTGGAGTTGTTGGAGAGTTGTTTTGAGTTTTTCTAGTAACTCTGATGGTGTCAAAAATTGTTCTGGTTGATTTGTTTCTAGAACAACAAAGTTATCTTGTTGATACATTAATGGGTCTGGCATTTTAAAGATTTAGTGACTACAATAACTGGAACATGAAGCTTTACACCTAGTCTAATATGAAGTTTATGTAATTATATTAAATCTCCGCAACCCTTGCTGAATAGACTAGATAAATTTCATTCAATTGATATTATTACTTAGTATTAACTATCTTATGAGGGTACTTTAGCAACTGCTTTACCCCTGCCTTGCTAGGTTTTTAAACTCAGTACAGAACTAAATAAGTAAGGTGTGCCTTGGCAATTCTCAAAAAAATTGCAATTTGACTTTAACAATAGGGAAATATAAAAGTAACATTTCCTCTCATAACCATAGTTGAGCAAAAAGGTAAAAATTGCCTTCGTGTTCCAATTATAGATTGTCTATGCAACTTAGTTCTCTACCGCTTGCTTGGCTCACTAACATTGAGCAGTCGATTGTCAAAAAACAGTTGATTGTGAAGCCAGACATACCTTTGCCGCAAATCCCGGCATTAATAAAAAGAGCGATCGCCCCCATGCGATCAAGTTTGCCCAGCCTTTTTCAGTATAGCCCCGCAGTTGGAACGCAACTCATGTCAGGCACAAGTACATTTTCCGTTTCTAAGCAACCCCCGATGATTCTAGTGGCTGATGATGATAAGCCCTTCCGCGTGCTGTTGCGTAAAGCTATGGAACAAGAAGGCTATCGAGTAGTCGAGGTTGCTGATGGTAAGCAATGTATAGATGCTTACGAGACCATCAAACCGGATATAGTTTTGCTAGATGCTGTAATGCCTGTGATGGATGGCTTTACCTGCTGTAAGGAATTGCGTAAGATTGCCACGAAGAATTTAATATCAGCTATTAAAAACTTTGATACTGACTCGCCCCTTAACAATACTGTGATCTCCCAGATGTGGGAACGCACTCCCATATTGATGATCACGTGCTTGGACGATGAGGAATCCGTAAACGAGGCTTTTAAAGTCGGGGCGACTGATTACGTCACTAAGCCAATTAACTTCGCTGTATTGCGCCATCGCTTGCGCGAACTGCTAAAGCAAGGGCAGGTTTACAAACAATTAGAGGCTACAATCCAAGCTTTTCAGCATCTCGCCAATGTTGATGGCTTAACTGAGTTGGCTAATCGTCGCCGCTTTGATGATTATCTCAGTACTCAGTGGATTAATCTAGCACAACAGGGATCTCCTCTGTCACTGATTTTGTGCGATATCGACTTTTTTAAATTTTATAATGATAGATATGGCCATCCGGCTGGCGATGTCTGTTTACAAAAGGTGGGTGGTGTCTTAAACTTTAAGGCGCAAAAACATCAAGATTTAGTAGCGCGTTATGGTGGCGAAGAATTTGCTGTAGTTTTGCCAAACACTCATGCCTCCGGTGCAGTTCATGTTGCCGCGATGATCCAAGGGGCAGTCAACGATTTGCAAATTGTTCATGGCGGATCTGAGGTAAGTGAGTATGTCACCATGAGTATGGGCATAGCGACTGTTGTTCCCACTTGGGAATCTTCACCTTCAGATTTGATTGTACTGGCAGATAAAGCACTTTACCAAGCAAAGACCGAGGGACGCGATCGCTTTGTCTCAAGTCGTCATTTGTCCTTGACCAATGACTAAGAAGGATAAACTGGCAACGTAAAGTGAAACAATGCTCCGTTATCGGGGGCAGAGTCCACCCAAATTTGACCATAATGCGCTAGGATAATGCGTTGGCATAAACAAAGACCAATGCCGTAACCTTCTGTACCTTCGTCCCGTTGCAGACGGAAGTGGTTTTCAAAAATGCGATCGCGGTTCTCTACAGGAATACCAGGCCCAGTATCGCCAATACTAAACTGAACTTTTTGGGTAGTACGATGCAATCCGGCAATGCTAATTTTGCCACCTTTTGGTGTGTATTTGATGGCATTATCCAATAGATTCATTAACACTTGGCGGATGCGTTCTGGATCGGCATATACGTATGGCAAATCTTTAGGAATATCTGTTTCTACCTCTTGAGATTTGGCGGTGTAGCGATCGCACAATTCTTCTAGTACATCTAGGCACAGTTTACCTAGCTCTATCTTTTGTGGTAATATTGGTAACTCTGTATCTTTGCCACAACCTACCTGTAAAAGGTCGGCAATCATCCGGTCAATTATTTTAGTTTGATTGCGGGCTTGTTTTAATAAATGCGCCGTCATGCTTGGTTTAAGGCGCTGGAATTCACCTGTCTCTAAATTGTAGTTAGATTGGAGAGTTTCTATTGCGATCGCGGCAGCAGTTAAGGGATTACGGAGATCGTGTGCCAGTATGGCAATTATTCGGTCTTTAAACTGTAGCTGCTCAAGAAGATTCTCTTTTTCCTGTTTCAAGCGAAAAATTTCGTCTGAAAGTCGGATTAGTTCAGCAGAAACAGCAACTGAACGGATAGTAGATTTGGGTGATGTTGCTCGACCATTATCGTCTATGGGTTCTTGTAAGTCTGACTGTAATTTTAAGTGGACGTTTATAGCGGCTTGCCAGCGAGGACACCAGTTTTTCAATTGCGCTACAATGTTACTCCCAGCTAAAATCTGTCGTGGTTCTGGATGGATTTTGATTAAAGCTGGCGTTGTGATCAATTTAAAGTGTTCTGCTAAGTAAGGTTGTTGTCTAACATCGATAATTTGAAGTTCAAAACTATACTCAGTCTGCAATTCTTTTAAATAAGCACTTATTCGCTGCACTTGTTGTCGGGACTGAGTGCGTCCATCGACAAACAATAACAGCTGGAGTGGAGCCTCAGAATAAATAGGCTGATCCTGGGAAACTTGCATGTAATCGTGTTTCAGCAATGGTAACAACCTGGCGACGCTTTACAGAAAGTAAAATGGACTGACGGTTGTTGATGGTCGTAGTTTTTCCTTCAATTCAATATCTATTTTGGATTTTTTATACTCCGATCAGATATGCGTTTTTGACATTAGACATATCTTTTTCAGCATTTTGCTCCTTTCTGGCTAACTTCGTCTCCAAGAGACATCCTTGCTTTTGAATAATAAGTCTTAATTTGCCCCTGAATCAAAAATTTTCGCCACAGCCAGCAGCTAGAAGCTTCAATATTATGTCAAATCGGCTAGTGCAGCACCATGTCAATTTGAGGACTCGCTTTGAACAAGCGATGCCTACGGCGGGCAAAGCCTACACCCAAGCAAATGCAGATGCTAATTGTATTTAATCTATCAGGAAGTTGTTAACTATTTAGACCAATTTTGTAGAGCGTTTTCTCAACCGTCAGTGGATGCGAGTATCTTTTTTGCCTCTACCTAGCAAAGAACTATAGTTAACTATCTACCGCCTCTATAACTTGCGAAACGCACCCTGTAGCCCAGCCTTCTTAAAATAACGGCTGCTTATCAGAGAATAACAGGGAACAAATGCTTTAGTCAAAGCTTTGCATAACGGCGATGCCTACGGCGGGAAACTACGCACTTCTAAAAGAAGCACTCATTGCTTTTAAGGCGGCCAAGAAACTCTTGACTACAGCACGAGTCCCTAGTGGTCTGTCAAGAACTAATTGACGGATAGATTCCCTGTAGAGACGGCGATTTATCGCGTCTCCTTAACCGTCTAGCAAGCATTCCAGATTTATTTGTGTATTTTTTCCGAAAATGTTAGTTTGTGATAATTTTAGGGAACTCTATAAATGAGCATAGGAACAAAACCTAATGGCTGTAAAACAAAGACAACACGGTAGCTTTTGCTACCGTTTACTAATTTTTTGAGATATCACATATCATCTTCACCAACAAAGACATTTACGAAGAAGACGCCGTAACTCGGCAGTGTCTTTTGGTGATAAAAGAGTCAGAGGAGCAGAGGTGACATTCGATTTTCTCATACTTTCCTGCTTTTTCTTTCCTAATACCTAATTCCTAGTCACCCTTTATTGAACAGTCTGCGCTAGGGTAGGAATTGAAACTCAATATTATATGATTTCCTGTGCTTCCCTGTAAACGTCCAGCTGTCTTTCTGAGTTTGGCTGTTCTACTACTCACTTCGTTAACAGCCTGCGCTAATAATCCAGTCGCCAAAAACCTTGAGCAATCTTTGGCAGCAGATCCCAATCTCCAAAGCAATCCAGTTGTCTATGGGGAATCTCAGGGTAATGAACCGCAAGCACAGCGAAACCAATCAACAGTTCAGTTACCAGCTGATTTTCCCAAAGAGATCCCTTTATATTCCAATGCCAAACTACAGGAAGTTACACCTACTAGCGGCTCAGAAAACAGAGTTTCAACTCGTTGGTTGAGTTCTGACCCCAGCAACTTTATTGCTAGCTTTTATAGTAGCCAGTTTCAAACAAATAACTGGCAGGTTTTACAACAGCCAACAGATAATGCGGGAGGTGCTTTTGAAGCACGTCGTAACGATTTGCTGTTAAAAGTTTCCATCCAACCTCAATCAGTCACCAACGCCACAGCCAATCAACCCCAAACAGCCACTGAATTATTGATTGAGTATGTACCGAATACTGCTGCAACAGTACAACCTACCCCAACTATAAATCCTAACGCTGTTCCTCAACCAGGAGATCCACAGTTCATTGGCCCGACACCACCTGCCAACTTGGCAGCACAGCCATTAAGCACAGCTAATAACCAAACAATCCCCACAGCCACACCTGAATCGCAGAAATTTAACGATCTGAACAAGGCACCGCAAGAATGGCGGCAATACATCCAAGACTTGGCTGCATTAGGTGTTTTGTCTATAGAATCAAAGGTAACTAAGAGCAATACTGCCACCACTGACCAGTTTGAACCGAGCAAAATCGTTACACATCGGGAATACGCCCGTTGGCTAATTGCTGCTAATAATGCTATGTATGCCAGCAACCCAGCTAAACAAATTCGTTTAGCATCAGAAAGTACTCAACCAGCTTTTAGTGATGTATCGGCAAAAGACCCTGATTTTCCAGTAATTCAGGGGTTAGCCGAAGCTGGGTTAATTCCCAGTCCTTTATCTGGAGATTCTACAGTAGTTTTGTTTCGTCCTGATGCACCCCTAACACGGGAGGCGTTGCTGCTGTGGAAATTACCCCTAGATACTCGCCAAGCTTTACCCTCTGCTAACTTCGATGCGGTCAAACAAACCTGGGGTTTCCAGGACGCAGTGCGAATTGACCCCAAGGCTTTAAGAGCAGTATTGGCTGATTACCAGAATGGTGAACAGTCGAATATTAGGCGGGTGTTTGGTTATACGACTCTGTTTCAACCCAAAAAACCAGTGACTCGTGCTGAGGCTGCTACGGCTTTGTGGTATTTCGGCACACAGGGAGAGGGTGTATCAGCTGCTGATGCTTTGAAATTGAAGCGGAATTAAAACAATATCTAGGACGGGCGACGACTACACAAACCTAATTCTCTTGCTGTTGTCTACGATCAGCATAAAAACTATCCACTTTTATGCTGATCATGGAAAATTTGCTATTTATTTATAATACACCTATTTTTTATTAAGAAAATGTAAATCTATGTATTTACAGCGTTTTTACCTTTCTTTGATAAAGTTTTGAGGCATAGTTAAGTAAAACAACGCAAATAAATTCAATATTAACGTGTTTAGTTTTAAAGTAACTGAAGAAAAGACAAGTTCTAAAAAATACCACAATGAAAAAACAAGCTGTAGCGGCAGGATTTGTTCTATTTTATTTCATGTTGCCGACCAAAGCCTCGGCTGCGAGTTTTGATCAGCTTTATGTATTTGGCGATAGTCTTTCCGATACAGGCAATATATACAATGCTACGGCGAACACGTACCCTCCAAGCCCACCTTACTTTGAAGGACGTTTTTCCGATGGGTCGATCTGGGTGGATTATCTCGGAGATCAGCTAGGGTTAAAGCCTACTTTATTCACTACTATTCTTCCCACACAAATTCCTACCCAAGGGATAAACTTCGCTTTCGGTGGTGCTAGCTCTGGTTTAGGTAATGCTGTGGTTCCCAATCCAAATTTACCGGGATTACTCAAACAAGTCCTTGGTTTTGCTGGAACTCTGCAAGCAAATAATCAAACTGCTAACCCAGATGCACTTTATACATTGTGGGGAGGTGCGAATGATTTCTTTTTTCTCAACCCGGAAGACTCTACCACGCCAATCAGTAATATATCTCTGGCGTTGAATACTCTCGTAGGAGTCGGCGCGAAAAATATTTTGCTGTTTAACTTGCCAGATTTGGCACAGCTTCCAGCAGCTAAAATCGACGATCGCAACCCTACAACCCTTAGCGAATCTACTAGTGAGTTTAACTTAGGTTTAGCAACAACTGTGAGCGCTTTGAGCCAAAACCCAAATCTCAATATCATCTCTGTTGATACTTATTCTTTATTTAATCAGGCAAGCGCATTGGGTTTTACGAATGTAACCGAGTCTTGTCTATCTAGGCTAGATATATGTAACCCAGGTAACAACAAGTTTCTCGTCTGGGACGGTTTCCACCCAACGACTGCTGCTCATAAGGTGATAGCAGATGCTGCACTGGCGGCGATTGAGGCTAAGTCTGTTCCTGAACCTGCGATTAACTTGGGGATTTTAGCCCTTGGTGCTTTTGGTGCGGTAGGAATACTGAAGCGTCAACAAAAAAGGTCAGCAGGTAGGGTTTTTGATGCGCGATTATCTCATACAACAGTTGAAAACTAAATTAACTGTAGTGATTTGTTAAAAGCTTTCTGCAAAACTGAGTTTGAGTGATACTTTGACTGGAAGGTGCGATCGCATATCAACCTAAAATAGCTAGAAAAAGGTTTTGCAAAGCCTGAAGGTCTGGCCCCTCAAGTCGCCCTAACTTTTTAATCACTAGCCCTTTATCTATGGTAGTCAAAACTGGTTTGATAATTGAAGGTTTGAGAAGACCAGCTACTCGCCATCCAGTAATTGTGATTTCACCAAAGGAAGTTGCTGGATTCGCTTGAGTGGTAATAGCTATCGATATTAAATCCGAACGCTCACGTTGATAGCTATTAGAACTCACAACTACTGCTGGACGTTTTTTGGTAGTAGTCTGGTCAGTAAAGGGAAACGGCACTAAAACAACATCACCAAATTCATAGTTTGTCATATTCTGCATCATCAGGGTTATCCCAGATTTTGAGCAGAACTGGCTCAGAAAGTTTTGCGGCTGCAAAGGTAAGGCTATGGTCTGTATTTTGCAGATTTAGAGAATCAATAAAATCTTCAACTAGCAAAACTTGTTCGGGAGGCAGCTTTTGAATTTTTTCAAGTAGCCTTTGCTCTGAAATGCTATCAGTCTGCATTGTTTAGATTCTCCTAAGGAACGCAAATTTAATAACGTGCAATTCTTATTTAACTTGGAATGGTGCGTTACGCTCCGCTAACACACCCTACTTTTGCACTTTATTTAATCCACATTCCTAACCTTGCCTGTATTGGTTACTTTATGCATTAATTATAGTTTTTGGTTGTCTCTACCGGCGAAGGCGATCGCTAACTGTATCGATTTGATAATTTGAGGCTTTGACTGTAAGGTGCGATCGTATATCAACCTAAAATAGCAGAAAAAGGTTTTGCAAAGTCTAAAGGTGTGGTTTCTCAAGTCGCCCTAACTTTTTGTGGCAAGTCATCGTTGTCCAATGCAGTTTGAGCAGATGCGTACAACTCTTCAACCAGAGATTGCATCCGTCTATGTGTAATCCTTACTTAATGCCTAAGCAGATAGCGTAGGCATGGGGCGCATGGATGCTGATAGCTTTTAGCTTTGGCGGATAGTTTATTTCGACATTTATAAGCTGTAAAAACTATGAAAAATGATGCGCTATCAATATAGGCGAGTTTTTAATGGTTTTTACACCCATTTGGCTAAATACTTGATTTATGTCAAACTCTACTATTGAGCAACACTTTTATCAAAGCCGATGATGGGATTTGAACCCACGGCCTGCTGATTACGAATCAGCTGCTCTACCACTGAGCCACATCGGCATACACAATCTAGAAGTATAACATGATTTGATTATGATGGATCAAAATCCCAAAAATCGCTTTAATTTGAACAATATGTCAGCTTTACAGCGGTTTTCAGATGAATAGACCACAGTGAGCGAATCACCCCAAGCATTATCAGAGGTAATTACGAAGACTAAATCAATATCGTAAATATTTTTACTTCACAATATATACTTGTACTTCCTAAGTTTATTGCCGGGTTTTATAGTTCAATAGTTTTTGAAACCTAATAATATTGGCAAGCTGACTGTTTTATCTTTATGTATCTTTGCTGTGACGAGATATCAATATAGAAAAACTTATAGCGGTTCCCATTCCGATGCGGTACAACATTATATCCCAAGGTGTAGGGGCACGGCGTGCCGTGCCCCTACGGGTGTACCTCACGTAAACGAGAACTGCTATAAGTATTATTTGTTAGGTTTTGGAGGTTTGCTCTTAACTGTTTATACTTAGAAAAATAAGCTATTTTTAACAAACATTGATTTAGGCAAATTGCTTACAGTAATTTATCAACATATCTAACTTTAGACTGATGGAAAAACACCTTATTAAAGAATATTCCTTAAGTATTAGGACTATTTAATACGGCAATTACTTGTCCACTACCAGCAAAAATTTCATAAAGTTGGAGTCTTTTTAGAATAAAGCAGGTAAATATACAGTAATTACTAAAAACTATGTCTTAAAATAAAAAACTAGTAAATTTACTGAAAACTATGAAAACTAACTTACGGATCACAAAGTTTATATTATTCTGTCTAGCTGCTTACATACTAATACCGAATATTGCTGCTTGCACAGGTATCTTCAGCACTGCAAGCGCTAATAGTAGTAACGCCTTAATCGCTGGCAAAGTTAATTCTCAGGATTTAAAAGACACGTATATTCCACCAAATCATGGTGGTCCTGACAGTCAGCATGGTAGCGGTACTCGCTGATGGCAATTTTAGATTTTAGATACTGGGGATTTCCACCAGTGGTATGTTTGTACGAGTGTGTGGACTTGCCAATTTTGGTCTGGTTGAGGATAATCTAAACGATAGTGTCCCCCTCGGCTTTCGGTTCTAAAAGCAGCACTTTTGAGAATTAAATCAGCCACATCTAATAAATTGCGGGTTTCTGCCCAAAGTCGCAATTGCCGTTCAATATCTGGTAGGTCAAAACTAGCTGGTTCTGCTGGACGTAAAGCAAGCAAGAATTGACTTAAAGGCAAAGTAGCGAAATCTTGCTGCCAAGATTCTACAGTAGCGATCGCACTTTCCAACCCTAATTGTTCCCGACAAATACCGGCACTTTCCCACACTAGACGCGGTAACTTCTCTCTAAGTGTTTCTAGCTGTGCTTGCTGGATGTGCCACTCACTAGCATCAGCACTAAATGTCCGCAATGGTAGCACTGGTGTTTCTGACGGCAGCCCAATATTTTCCAACTCAATATTAGCCATTTGCGCCCCAAACACAATACATTCCAGTAGGGAATTACTGGCAAGGCGATTTGCTCCATGCACGCCAGTACTAGCGGTTTCACCCACCGCGTACAAACCGGGGATATTAGTGCGATTCATCAAATCTGCGACAATTCCACCCATCCAGTAATGGGCAGCTGGCGCTACAGGAATTGGTTCGTGGAAGACATCAACGCCCCAATGGTGACAAACTTTGATGATGTTGGGAAAGCGGTGACGAATCTTGTCGGCGGGGATAGGGCGCATATCCAACCACACATGGGCAGTCGCCAGATCGAGGGCAGTACGTTGTAAATGGCTAAAGATGGCTCTACTGACCACATCTCTGGGTGCGAGTTCACCAGCAGGGTGATAGTCAAAGGCAAAACGCCGCCCTTCGTTATCGATGAGGTGTGCGCCTTCGCCGCGTACAGCTTCGCTAATGAGAAAGCGATCGGCACCAGGTTTAGTGAGAGCGGTGGGGTGAAATTGCACAAATTCCAAATCGCGGAGGATAACCCCAGCCCGAGCTGCGATCGCAACCCCATCACCTGTACTCACGGCTGGGTTAGTGGTTTGAGCAAATACCTGACCACCGCCACCGGTTGCCAATATTACAGCACCAGCTTTTACCCAGGTTATTTCACCTTGATAAAACAGGCTAATTCCCTGACAGCGACCAGTTTCGGGTTCAATCCACAAACTCAAAGCCAAAGCTTGCTGAATGACTTGAATATTCTGGCGACGTAATACTTGGGTGGTGAGGGTGGTGGTAACTTCCCTGCCTGTGGTGTCCGCAGCGTGGAGAACGCGGTTGCGAGAATGGGCAGCTTCCAAAGTTAAAGCCAAGGTTTGACCATGACGGTCAAAAGCAACCCCCAAGTTAACTAGGGATTGAATGCAGTTAGGGGCAAGTTGGGCGAGAAATTCTACAGCCGTGCGATCGCACAAACCCGCACCAGCCCGGATCGTATCTTCAATGTGCAGCGCGGGAGAATCTTCCGGGGCAACTGCTGCGGCAATGCCACCTTGCGCCCAATCACTGGCGGACAAAGCAACTGTTTCTTTGGTAATCAATCCGATTCGCAACGACTCTGGTAGACACAGCGCTGTGTATAGTCCAGCAGCACCAGCGCCGACTACTAAGACATCAAATTGGCTAGGAATATCTATGTGAGGCAAAGTAATGGGGGAGGGAGAAATTAGGAGTTAGGTAGTAGAGACGCGATTAATCGCGTCTGTACAGGAGTTAGGAGTAGAGACGCGATTAATCGCGTCTGTTAGGAGTTTAGAATTTTTAACTCATAACTCCTAACTCCTAACTAATAAATTTGTGTCCCACTCCCTAGAGTCAGGAGTGGGCTGCTATTTGCTACATTTGCAAAGGCAGTTATCTATAGATACCGTTGTTAAAGCGATCGTCTCCCTCGTTAAAGGCAGGCTCTAGTTCTGTCACGGTGAATTTATCGAAGTTGCTTTGCAGGGTTTGTTTTTGGCGATCGCTCAATCCTGGAAGATCCAATATATCCTCTACCTTTTTGTAGGGAGCATTGGTGATGATTTTCTTAGCCAGGGTGGGATAAAGCCCTGGATACTGTTGAAAAGCTCGGACGTTGGTATTATTCAAATCAATTTTTTTACCAAATTCCGTTCCTAGTTTAGCGTCTGCCCGATTCTGCCGCTCAATTGCCAGAACTGGGATTTGCACAAAAGCAAAACTGTTGAAACTAGCAGCTTGGGCTGTGTAAGTTGTTCCCAACCATCCCCAGCAACTAAGTAACAAACTAAACACTGTTAATAAACGCGCTAATCCTTTCACGATTTTTCTACCTCTTTCCATCAAACAGAAATAAAAGTTTTAAGCTAACAGCCGTCAGCAGTCATCAGAAACTAATATACAGCGTATTAATATCCACAATATTTGCCGTTACTGGGTTTGACTATACTTTTGGCAAAAATTTTCATAATGGTAAGAGTGCCTACATAGCTGCAATAGCGTTGCATCAATGATCCTGGTAGTATTCCCAGCTAGACGAAATCTTTTCAGGGTGGCTGATTCTACCTCTCAACCAGACGCGAAACTGTGCAATGTCTAATACCAAAAACTCCATCAAAAAAAGACCTGATGCTGATGGATTGTTATGTAATATTTCTTAACTAATTAATCATCTACAGCATCATTCTTGATGTGCCGTAGACTGGGCTGGAAAAAGTTTAAGTTCGGCAAACTCACTGTGCCTCCTTTACGCTGCGATCGCAGCTAACAAAAATAGGCTGTCTACCAAAATGGTGCTTAAAACTGCGCCACCAAAGGCATACCAGTGTCTTTGTTTTCTAGCTAAAGGTAAAATTCCAACTGTTAACAGCACTAGGGCGAGAATTATTGCCCAAGTTTGTCCCCAAGGCGTTTGTACTTGCATGAGGGCATTTTGTAAGATTTGTGGTGCTAAATCTGCATCTACTCTCATAATTTGCCGCCAATAGGGCATTAAATCTGCTATATAAAAATATACATCCGTTAACACTGTACCGAGTAAAGAACCTAAATAAAACCAGTTACCCACCTTGCCCCAATTCTTCACCAGACACCAACAAGCAAATGGTAATCCTATAGACTCCATTGGCAGATGCCATACAGGTTCCCAACGTAACCAGCCCCAGTAAATCGCTCCTGCTAACCAACTCCAGCTAAATCCTAAGAGCAAATCCCCCCATAGGTATGTTGCAGGACGTGACATTAACCGAAAACTTAGCCACACCCAAAATGCTGTCAGCGCTAAACTTAAACTTGGTAGCGATCGCACTATTGGCGCTTCTATAAATACTGGCACTGTTACCAAAAACACCGCCGCCGCAAACACTAACCAAGTTTGTCGAGAAGATATAGATAAAGATAGAGAGGGAGATAAGGAGAGTGTAGACTCTAATTCCTTGATGCTCCTTTGCTCAGTGTCAGTTGGCTGCAACTCCGTATCAATAGAAGGGGTAGAAGTAGTGTAGGAGGACAATGTATTATTAATCAAAGTTTTTAATATTTGTTACTAAACTTTATCTTATTTAATGTATCACACTTTTAAATCCCCCCCTGGGGCATTGTAATTATACTGAAATTTTGAGGAGCGATCGCCCAAACCAAATATTCTGCCCCAGACTAATCCATTAAAGTTGCACTATGTACAGAACTTTTATGTAGTACTCTATAATACAAAAACTACAGAGGAGCGAGGGTTAAATTTAACGGTTAAAAAGTGAACTGGCATCAGTTCGCTAAATATTAAAGTTTGATGAATTGGCAAAATGGCGTTGACTTATTGAGGTGGGTGTAAGAACATAGTCAGCGTCTTCGATGGTGTTATCAAGAAAGAATTCAGGAGTCAGGAGCCAGAATTTAGCATTAATTCTATGTGACTGGCGGATAAATTGAGGGGTTTAAGACTCCCATTAAATCTTTCTTGCGGAACGTGCAAGGGACGATATAGCGGTTCCCATTCAGATGCGGTACAACGTTATATCCCAAGGTGTAGGGGCACGGCATGCCGTGCCCCTACGGGTGTACCTCACGTAAACGAGAACTGCTATAAACGTAGTCAACAAACATCATCAGCTAAATAATCATGTCTAGAACAGAAAAAAGGTATTAATTAGATATGGAGTTTATTCAAGCTTTTATTTTGGGTATTGTTCAAGGTATTACAGAGTTTTTGCCAATCAGCAGCACTGCCCACCTTCTGATTTTTACCAAGGTATTTGGTTGGAAAGAATTAGGTTCTAAAGATTTTGTTGATGCAATTCAATTTGGCAGTGTTATCGCAATTTTGGGGTATTTTTGGTCACTGATTTACAGTATTGTCAAGGGTGGAATCGAAGCAATAAAAGATAGAGACTGGCAACGTGAAGAGTGGAAGATTCTTGTTGGTATTCTAGTAGGAACAATACCTGCCTTAATTTTCGGCTTTCTTTTGAAAGATATTCTACCGGAAAGCGCATTAATTATTGCCATCATGTCAATCATCATGGCACTTTTACTAGCTTTGGCAGAAAAAATTGGCACTCGCAAGCGAGGTTATGATTCATTAGAGATTCGGGATGGTATTTTAGTTGGATTGGCACAAACACTTGCTTTGATTCCGGGCGTTTCTCGTTCTGGCTCGACGTTGACGACTGCCTTATTTTTAGGATTAGAACGCGATATAGCAGCGAAATTCTCATTTTTGTTAGGGTTTCCAACTCTTACCATTGCTACGCTGTATAAAAGTTTGAAAATATTCAAATTATTTCAAGCTCACCAGTTGCCAGATAACATTGTTGGACTATTAATTGTCGGGATTATTTCAACCTTTATTTTTTCCTACCTATCAATTGCGTTCTTGATCAAATACTTAGCAACCAAAAACACTTTGGTTTTTGTTTGGTACAGATTAGCATTTGGCAGTGCCATCTTATTAGCGATCGCAGCAGGTTGGAAAGGATAATTTCATAATAGTTAATAGTTCTTTGTCATTAGTCATTAGTCATTTGTCCTTTATCCAAAGCAAATGCCCAATACCCAATGCCCAATGCCCAATGCCCCATGCCCCATGCCCCATGCCCCATTCCCCATTCCCTATGACTATTCTTCCTGCCCGAATTATCAAAGTATTACCAGATTCCATAGCCGCAGAGATTGGCTTTGAGTCTGGGGATGCGATCGTTGCAATCAATGGTACTCATCCCCGCGATTTAATTGATTATCAGTTTTTATGTGCTGATGAAGTTTTGGAATTAGAAGTTTTAGACGCTGCTGGTAAAACTCATAGCCTGGAAATCGAAAAAGATTACGATCAAGACTTGGGGCTAGAATTTGAAACTGCTCTATTTGATGGCTTAATTCAGTGCAATAATCGCTGCCCATTTTGCTTTATCGACCAACAGCCACCAGGTAAGCGTTCTAGTTTGTACTTGAAAGACGACGATTACCGTCTGAGCTTTTTGTATGGCTCTTATCTTACCCTAACCAATTTGCCAGAAAGAGAATGGCAGCGAATTGAGCAAATGCGGTTGTCTCCGTTGTATGTTTCTGTTCACGCCACCGAACCCGAAGTTAGAATTAGACTGCTAAAAAATCCGCGTGCGGGACAAATCTTGGAACAACTCAAGTGGTTTCAAAAAAGGCGATTACAAATTCATGCTCAAGTAGTTGTTTGCCCTGGTATAAATGATGGCAAACATCTGGAACAAACTCTCAAAGATTTAGCGTCCTTTCATACTGGTGAAGTACCTGCGGTGGCATCGGTGGCAGTTGTGCCAGTTGGGTTGACACGGTTTCGTCCTCCAGAAGACGAACTCACGCCTGTAACTAGGGAAAAAGCCCAAGAAGTGATTTCCCAAGTGCAAATGCTCTCGCGGCAATTTCGGCAACAATTCGCCTCTAGTGTTGTTTGGTTAGCCGATGAGTGGTTTTTGATTGCAGGTGAGGAATTACCCAGCGAATCTGAATATGAAGAATATCCTCAAATTGATAACGGAGTTGGTTCGATTCAGTTATTTATCAAGCAATTTGCCACCGTTGCGGCAGAATTACTCCCGCCAAAAGTATATCCTCAGAGAAAGTTGACTTGGGTAGTGGGCAACGCTGTAGAAAAAGCATTTCAACCGATTGTGAAACGCTTAAATTTTGTTGAAGGTTTAGAAGTCAATATGCGGGCTTTATGTAGTGATTATTGGGGGCAGACTATCAGTGTCACAGGATTGCTAACTGGTCATGATTTGCTGTTGAATTTACAAGGGCAAGATTTAGGTGATGGTATTTTGCTACCGAATGTCATGTTAAAAAATGGGGAATTAGTGTTTTTAGATGATATGAGTATTGAGGAATTAGCTAGCAGCCTAAATACAAAAATTTTCCCAGTAGCAGGAGTGGAAGATTTAATCAAAAGATGTATTTTCAATTTTGTTCAGGTTTAATTATCAAAGATCAGTCGTTTTTCGGAGGTAATTTATTGTTATGTTGGTTGATAAATAAGAAGTAATGCTTAATAAATAATCCACTGAGGAGTCAGTAGTGAAGAATCAGAGAAAATATTATAAAAAGGCTAATTCACAAATAAAAAAAGCTGTATTCTTCATTTTAAGTTTTAATTTTTTAGCTTTAAATAGTTTGAGTATTTTGCCAGTAAGGGCAGCAACTGAAGAACCTGTATTGAGCGTAGTGTATGGCCAAGAAAATGCAAATCAATGGACAGGGATAAACGATCGCCTACAAACAATTGGGGTGAAATATTGTGTAATTCCCCTTACTGATGTCAAGAGTGCGGCAGATTGGGGCGATCGCAAGGTATTATTTTTGCCAAATGTTGAGACATTAACGCCAACCCAAGCGATCGCCCTAGAAGAATGGATGAGTAAGGGAGGGCGCTTAATTGCCAGTGGCCCTGTAGGTAGTCTATCAGCGCCAGGAGTGCGTCAGTTATTGCGATCGCTCCTGGGAGGTTATTGGGGATTCAGCCTCAGTGACACAGAACAGATCAAACCAGCAAAAACCAAGATCCCAGGATGGGCAAATCAAACTGAACTTTTTGGCAAAGTGCGCGGCGGCGTTGTGATTCCTAATGATATGGGTAGTCAATCTCCTGCTGTTTGGAATTCTAAAGATAATCCTGCCGCAGTCGTGACAACCGAGCGTTCCACCTTTTTGGGCTGGCGCTGGGGAACAGATACAGCAACAGCCGCCGAGTTAGATAATGCCTGGTTAAAAGCTGCTCTCAATCACTATTTGACAGCGCCAGCGCCATCGAATCGCACCAAAAAAGTAGCAGGAGGTTCTCAAAACTGTTCTACAACGGTGGCGGCTGTGTCAAGAGGGCAGGGGGCAGGGGACAGGGGACAGAGGGGTACATCTCCCTCATCTCCTCCTGCTAAAACTGCCACTGCTCCCCAACCTAGAGCGGTGACTATGGTCAAACCCCCAAGTTCTCAGGAGGCTATTGATCAATTGGAGCAAGCGGTGCGTCTAGATGTTGCACCCAACTCCAGTGCGCCGATTGACAGCAACGAAGCG
Organism: Chroococcales cyanobacterium; assembly: GCA_038249935.1. Classification (GTDB taxonomy): domain Bacteria; phylum Cyanobacteriota; class Cyanobacteriia; order Cyanobacteriales; family Nostocaceae; genus Nostoc. Next base: position 6,374 of record JBBSCU010000012.1, on the reverse strand, counting down.
ATCGCCCTCCAGCAAGAGCTAGAAAATCTGATTGGTCGGGTGGAAAGCGCCCATTTAGCAGTGTTAACCGATGCGGCTAATGAAGGCGTTGCGACATCTGAGGACAAGGAAATCTCTAACACCTACACCCGCCAATCTGTCAAGAAGCAGCCGACGCAATTGGCTTCAACTAAATTGGGTGGGTTAGTCATAAGTAAAGACCAAGCCTTGGCACAGGTAAGGGTAATTGCTAAAAACTTACCCCAATTGATTGCCCAAAAAAACTACGCTCTGGCTCGTCAGCAGTGGCAGGTAGCTAAGACGACTTTGTGGCAGCAGTTTCCTATTGATCAGAAGTTGGCTCAACCAGAAATTCGGGCAGTTTGGTTAGATCGGGGGACAATTGTTCGTGCTGGTAGCAAGGCGGGATTAGCCAAGATTTTTGACCGCCTAGCCCAAACTGGGATTAATACTGTCTTTTTTGAAACTGTTAATGCTGGCTATACCATTTATCCCAGCCAAGTCGCAAAAGAGCAAAACCCATTAATTCGTGGTTGGGACCCACTGGAAGCGGCGGTAAAATTAGCCCATGAGCGAGACATGGAATTACACGCTTGGGTTTGGACTTTTGCTGCTGGCAACCAACGTCACAATGAGATTATCAACGTTGATCCTGATTATCCAGGGCCAGTGCTAGCGGCTCATCCCGATTGGGCAAACTACGATAACCTTGGCAACATGATTCCCGTTGGGCAGACTAAGCCATTCTTCGACCCAGCCAACCCCGAAGTGCGTCAGTATTTGCTCAAGCTGTATGAGGAAATTGTCACCCGTTATGATGTAGATGGTCTACAGCTAGACTACATTCGCTACCCCTTCCAAGACCCGTCAGCAGATCGAACCTACGGCTACGGCAAAGCTGCAAGAGCGCAGTTTCAGCAACTTGCTGGGGTAGATCCAGTAAATATTTCTCCTAGCCAACCAGAACTGTGGCAAAAATGGACGACATTTCGCACCGAGCAAGTTGATAGTTTTGTCGCCCAAGCATCACGGCAGTTGCGGCAAAAGCGACCGAATTTGATTTTGTCGGTTGCAGTATTTCCGCTACCGCAACAAGAGAGGATTCAGAAAATTCAACAAAACTGGGAAACTTGGGCAAGGCGGGGAGATGTGGATTTAATTGTTCCTATGACTTATGCTCTGGATACTCCTCGCTTCCAACGACTAGCCCAACCCTGGATTGCCTCTAAACAATTGGGAGCTACATTGTTGGTGCCGGGAATTCGCTTACTTTCTTTGCCAACAGTTGGGGCATTCGATCAACTCCAGTTGGTAAGGGACTTGCCAGTTAGTGGTTATGCACTCTTTGCCGCCGAGAATTTTAACAACGAGCTACAAAAACTCTTTATTAGCACTCAAGGTAGGGATCAATCCACAACATCCGCTACAAGTGAACCTATTCCTCACCGCCAGCCTTTTCAAACTGCCGCCGTCCGTTACACAGCGCTGCAACGGGAATGGAAATTTGTTTTGCAAAATGAGCAACTCCAAAGGACTCCTCAAAAAATTTCCGATTTTAACAACCAGGCAGAAGTTTTACGCAGTGCTTTAAATCAACTAGCCACCTCGCCTTCTGCCAGTAAATTATTAGTGGCGAGAGCCTCTCTAACTCGGTTCCAGTCACAATTTCGCGTATTGATGAGCCAAGAGCTTAAGTCAAATTCATATCAAGTCAAAGTTTGGGAAAATCGGCTTGTAACTATAGAAAGGTTATTGCGTTACGGTGAACGGCGGGTACAGATTCCTCCTCAGTGAAGATACAGAGGAGCAAAATATCAACCTATAGGCATTGAGAGATTGTCAGGTTACTAGAGTATGCTTTCAATGGTGTTGTGTGTACACCTATGTACAGCTTATGCCCTGAGAGCTTTTTCTACTCAACTGCCTACTTTTAAAGCAACCTCTTAGAGTGAATAATTGACTGTTCGCTGCTAAAGGTTGTGCCGAAAACACAACCAGAACCATGACTACAAGTTGTTCTTGAGTATGGTAGGTGAGCCAGGAGAAACTCAAGAAATGTCTTATGGCAAATTTCTCAACTTGGTACATCTAGATAGGCAAGAACAATTTGTTTGTGCTAACTCCTGGGCGATCGCTAGGATTAATTTCTATAGACTTTTCTCTGAAACCGCTTCGGTTTTTAGAAAATCTATCGCTGGCATCTTGTATGTGTTTTACTATTATGCGATCGCCAAGGGAAAATTTTAAATTGGTTCGGTAGCTGCTATTTATCCCGAAGTCGGCAAACAGTATTTGAAATTCAAGATTGGGGAATTGGCATTTCAGAAGAATATATACTGCATATGTTGGAATCCTTTGATCGCGCCAGTAATGTCGGCAATATACTAGGCATTGGATTAGGAATGGCAATTATTAAAAAAATTTGTAGCTATTTATCAAGGTGAAATATCTGTCACAAGCATACTGAAATTTAGGAAAAAGTTTACCGTCATTAAATAATAAATATAAATTTAGGTGAATTATGCCCAGAATTTTAATAATAGAAGATGAAGAATCAGTCCGCGAAAACATTTTAGATTTGCTAGAAGCTGAAGATTTTGAAACTATTGCTGCGGCTAATGGCAGAATCGGTGTATATCTGGCTATGTCCGAAGTTCCCGATTTAATCCTGTGTGATATGATGATGCCAGAAATTGATGGTTATGGTGTGCTAAAAGCATTACGCCAAGATCCATCGACGGCAACAATTCCCTTCATTTTTCTAACTGCAAAATCTGCAAAATCTGACTTTCGTCAAGGTATGGATATGGGTGCAGATGACTATATAACTAAGCCATTCACTCGGTCTGAGTTATTGAGTGCCATCATTAACAGGTTGGAAAAATACGCTACTTTAAAAAGATATTTATCTCCTCAGACTAGAATTAATAACTTGTCTCCAAAAATGCAGTTGTTAGAAATTAGTTTACACCAGGCTATCAAACAACACAATTTTCAAGAATTTGAAATTTATTATCAACCAATAGTCGATATTGCTTCCGGCAAAATAGTAGCTGCCGAAAGTTTATTGCGCTGGCAAAGTGCAGAACTAGGGATGATTTATCCCACGGAATTTATTCCGTTAGCAGAGTCTACAGGTTTAATTATTCCTATTGGCAAATGGGTATTAAAAACGGTCTGTCAACAAATTAAAAGCTGGCGTGATGCTGGAATTTATTCTGTGATTGTTGCTGTCAATCTATCGGTAATTGAATTTAATCAACCAGATTTTATTGAGAAAATAATTAATCTTATAGTTACCAACGATTTGGAACCACATTACCTAGAACTAGAACTTACTGAAAGTATGATTATGCAAGATATAAATAGTGCGATCGCTACTATGAATAAATTGCGTTCCTTGGGTGTAAAGATTGCGATCGATGATTTTGGTACGGGCTACTCTTCTTTAATTTATCTAAAAAACTTACCAATTAACACATTAAAAATCGACCGTTATTTTATCCATAATGTTGCTAGCGATCCCAAAAAATCAGCCATTACTAAGGCATTAATTCAAATGGGTCACAATCTCAATTTAGATGTAATTGCTGAAGGTGTAGAAACGGAAGCAGAACTGGCTTTTTTACGCAAACATGACTGTAATTCTATGCAAGGGTTTTTATTTAGTCGTGCATTGCCAGCAGCAGAATTTGAAAATTTTTTCTTGGCTAAAAAATGCTTATATGTCTAAATATAGTACTGGAGTTATAATTACTACTAATAATATTAGTTGCCCTGACTTTGAAATCATTTCCAGAGCCACTTAAAGATACCTCTGTAAGTACCTGGACAGAATTAATTACATATTAGTTATTTACCAATTCTTTGCCAGTCAAGGATTTCAGCCCAGATTTTTGTGTAATTAATCTTGTCCGATTACTTAACTGAATTAACATTGAGCGAATTTACAAATGCGTAGGCATAGCCTCACAGTGCATAAATCCTAAATCAAAACAGCCACAGCCACAGTGGGAGAGTAACCAGCAATACTATAGCCCCAGCAGCTAAGGCAGTAACTGCCAGATCGCGATCAAGATTGAATGTCTCAGCTATTACCAGTGTGCCGAAAGCTGGAGGCATAGCCATTTGGAGGACAATGACTTTTGCTGTGGAGCCAGTTAATCCAAACAGTGGTAAGATGCTGCCCAATATTAAGGGAACTAGCAGCATTTTGATTCCCAAGCTCATACCTACTTGTGGTAGACTACCCCAAGATTTCAGTAGCGCTAATCGCATTCCAATTAACATCAAAGATAAAGCTACGACACTCCAAGCAAATTTCTCTAACCAGAATTCCGCGACTGTGGGAATTGTCGCTTGTCGAAACAGCAAGCCAAATCCGAAACTCCACAGCGCAGGATTAATTAAGATAGCTTTAGCAGTCTGCCAATTATTTTGCACACCGCCGCCAAAACGCGCTGCTATAAACACACCTAAGCCATAAGTTCCTGGGAATGAACCTAGCAAATCGTAGAATAGCGCCCAGGCAAAGTATTCCTTGCCTACCATTGCTAAAGTAATGGGAAAGCCAAGATAACCTGTATTACCCAACATTGCCGCTAGGATCAAACTAGCTTGAGTTGATTGTTGGGGGACAGTATTTTTAAAATATGCTTGTCCTTTAATTCCTAACCAAGCTAAAAATCCTCCTAGTAAAATGGCGAGGTAAGCGATCGCAGGTGCAACCCAAATTTGCCCCGACAAGCTAGATTGACGCAAAAACGATACTATGCTGATGGGTCCTCCCACCCAAAAAAGAAACTGTCCCAAACGGGTAGGAACTGTCACAGGTAACTTGCGTCCCAGAATAAAACCTACCAGGACTAATCCTCCCAGCTTGACGTATAGTTCTAAAAGGTTTGTCAAAATTCCGCCTAAGAACCACAGATTTAAAATCCTACCTGTTACCTCTACTTTTGTCTAGTCCAAAATCTGTTATGGCTATCCCACAGAAACAGGAGTTTACCCTTGAATAAGGCTGGGTTTTCTGGAAAATCGCAAAACTCATCAAATGACCCTGGTGATGATATTCCAATGGCTGTACGCGATACCCCTGATGCAGCACCTAAAATGTTGTTGCAACCGCGAATTGTGCTGATTGGGGGAATCGCAGGATTTGTCATACTGGCTTTAATTGGCGGTTTTTGGTTTTTTCTCACTGCACCCAAAAAAACTGCCGATTCTCAACCCTCACCCATTAGTTCTGCGCCTACACCAACTATAGAATCGGGTAATTCTGTTAATACTCTGTTAGGACATCTGGCATACTCAGAAGCCCCTGAGTCAGAATTAGTAACCATCTCCGCAAATAGGGGCATTAGAATGCGAAAAACTGCTGCCCAAAAGTTTGAGGAGATGGTAGCAGCAGCGCGGAGTGCAGGTGTAATTTTAGTACCAATTTCTGGCTTTCGCTCAGTCAAAGACCAGGAACCGTTGTTTTTTGGTGTCGGTGCACAGCGAAATCAAACACCAGCAAAACGATCTGCTCTCAGCGCTCCTCCTGGTTATAGTGAACATCACACAGGTTACGCTGTGGATATTGGAGACGGCGCAGTACCAGCAACTAATTTAAGTATCAACTTTGAGAATACTAAAGCCTTTGGATGGTTACAAGCAAATGCAGCGCGTTTCAGCTTTGAAATGTCATTTCCTAAAGATAACATTCAAGGTGTGAGTTATGAGCCTTGGCACTGGCGTTTTGTAGGCGATCGCAACAGCTTAGAAATGTTCTACAAAGCCAAAAATTTGAAACCCGCTCAGGTGCCTCAGTAAAACTTATTGTCAAATTGTATTCTGAAATACGTGACTGAATATGTCGAGTGATACTAAACTGCTAGCAGCCTAATTCCTGCTTAACTATTTATAGATTCAAGGAGAAACCAAAAATGAATGAAAACTTCCTAAAACAAAATCGGTTGAATTGGTTAAGTATTCAGGGTTAGTGCGTCTCAAAAGCTATTGACAAGAGGACTTGCCTGATCAGCAATTAGGTGGGAAAGAAAGTGACACCATCTGAGGTAGGGTAAGATTTAATTCATCGAACTGAATCAAAGCTTTTACATCACTAGTCTCAAGAGTGATGCTCACAAGATTGGTAGTGCAATTCGACACCATTGGAGAATTGAAAATTCTGTTCATTGGACATTGGATGTGACATTTGGTGAGGATGAATGTCGCATTGCTCTCAATGACTTAGAACGAGAATCTTCTTTCCGCCGCAGTATTCGCCAAAAGTCTCGGCGAGCCGCTATGAATGATCAGTATATGCTTTCCGTCTTGACGGCGGCTTTCTCAAACTCAACTCTCTCCTAGAATCCAACTGTCAATAGGGT
>JBBSCU010000011.1:0-39718 GCA_038249935.1 Chroococcales cyanobacterium | reverse complement strand
TCTTTCGTAAGGGTTTAGCATTGCTAAACCCCTACAGCGTGGTCTATTTACGATCATAAGGATAATTAATAAAAACCTGAAACGACCTATTTTCGTTAATCCACATCACGGTTAATTTGTATAGTGCGTAAGTCCTATAATGGTGTACTGTTCAGTTAATATTTTTATTTGACCTATCTCCTTAAAAACTCGTTTCCAGTCTGAGCTTTTTCACGAGGCGTAACGATCGCACTTGACAAAGCTAAGAAACTACGCAATAATCATAAATTGTGTATAAGAATAATTGCCAGCGGAACTGGCGGAATGGCAGACGCGCTAGATTCAGGTTCTAGTGCCGCAAGGCTTCCGGGTTCAAGTCCCGGGTTCCGCATAAACAGTACTGAGTGCCGAGTTATGAGTCCTGAGAAGGGAAAAACTTAGCACTAAGTACTCAGAACTCACAAGTATTAGATGTTGACCAGTTTACAAAATTCCTTAGTAAAACAAATCCGCAAACTCCACTCTACTAAAGAGCGGCACAAGCAGCAGTTATTTTTGTTGGAGGGGACGCACCTGTTAGAGGAAGCTTGTGCGGTAAATTACCCCCTAGAAACGGTGTGTTGTACCCCAGATTGGCAAGCAGCTCATTCGTCGCTGTGGTCAAAAGCTAGTAGCCAATGCGATCGCGCCGAAATTGTCAGTAGAGAAGTCTTGGATGCGATCGCTACTACAGTCCAACCAGATGGGGTGGTAGCAACGGCAAAACGAAGCAATCGCCAAACCCAAGTGCCATTTACTGGTTTAGTGCTAGCTTTAGAAACAGTGCAAGATCCGGGCAACCTGGGTACAATGATCCGCACAGCTGCCGCCGCTGGGGCATCAGGGTTGTGGGTAAGTGGAGATAGTGTAGATTTAGACAGTCCTAAAGTTTTACGTGCTTCTGCGGGGCAATGGTTTCGCCTAGCAACAGCCGTAACCGAAGATTTAAAAGCGACAGTCCAACAAAGTCAACAGGCAGGAATGCAGGTAATAGCAACCTTACCCAGCGCGACTTTAACTTATTGGGAGGTAGACTGGCGAAAACCCAGTCTGATTTTACTAGGAAATGAAGGTGCTGGATTGTCAGCAGATTTAGCAGCGATCGCAGACAAGCAAGTCAGAATTCCTTTGAGTCCTGGGGTAGAATCCGTGAATGTGGCGATCGCATCTGCTTTAATGTTGTACGAAGCTCGGCGGCAAATGAGTCAAGAGTTAGAAGTTAAAATTTAGAACTCCTAATCTTTTATTTCGTTTTTTTTCTTTCTTCGAGAAATTGTTCAATATCAGCAACTGCATCCTCAAGAGCCGCTAAATCAATATTTGTTAAGTCTTGAGTGAGTTCGACTTCATTCACACTACCAGTATGCAGTTGGGAAATCTCTTCTTCCTCAGTTGAACTTTCTTGTAAGATATCCTCCAGCTGCTCAAGGGATTCTTCAAACACTTGATCAGCGGCGCGGCGCTGTTGTGGCTGACTTTGCTCCATAATATTGACTTGAAAATCCTGATTTACTGAATCTAATTTTGATTACGGTTTTTACAGATTTAAATTTTGCACCCTTAACATCATAGTTGTGTATTCTTGTATGCGTCTAATTGTGCTATTGAGCATCTAATGGTATTTTTGCCTTTTGAAACACCTGCTCAACAGTAAATTCCAGTCCCTCAAATAGGGAATCTTGGAGTAATTCTTCTCCCATATAAGTTTGTGGTGCTGCATCTGGATAAAAAACAGTGATGCTTCTGGCTTTACTATCTAATACCCACACCCGCAGCACCTTAGCATCCAAATAATCTTTGGCTTTAGCCGCCATTTGTCCAAAAGTTTGTCCTGGTGAAATAATCTCAATTACCAAATCAGGAGGAACAGGACAAGCCTCGTCTTCGTTCCAGTTGGCGGGTAAACGTTCATTAGAGATATATGAAATATCCGGTATTGGCATCCAATCCCGCCCTCGACGGGTTAATGCAACAGCCCATTCTGGGCAAACTACTCCTTTCCCTTCACACCACTGTTCAATCAAATTGAGAATGACGTGGGTAAGTTTTGCATGAAAAAATTTTGGTGACATCTTAGGAATTGCCTGAGCATTAACAAGTTCATAGGTTATATCTCCCTCACCTGGTGGAAGATTTAGAAACTCTTGCAAGGTCAATTGATTATTCGCTTGGAGTACCATGACTGAATAATTGGTAATTCGTAATTGAAGGACAGAGCAACTAATTTTAATTCTGACTTCTGTTAGCGATAGCGGGGCGATTAGCCCATTCTGACTACTGAATTCTTCTTCAAATTGTTTGCATTCCCTGCAACACTTGCCGAATGATATCCGATCGCACTTCATCTGTAACTGTCACTACACCAATCTCTGTTGGTAAAACAAACCGCACTTTTCCCGCTTTGACTTTTTTATCTAACTGCAACGCCTCAATAATTGCTTCAATATCTACCCCAGCCGGTAATTGAGTCGGTAAACCCGTTTTTTGAATTAGAGCGTTTTGACGTTCCGTGTCTTCCTTTTGCCACATTCCCAAATCCACAGCAATTTGGCCGGCTGCTACCATGCCAATAGCTACCGCTTCACCGTGATTTACTAGACGATAACCAGTCAAACTTTCTACGGCATGACCGATGGTATGTCCATAATTGAGAATCGCCCGTAATCCTCCTTCTTTTTCGTCTTTGCTAACAACGTCGGCTTTAGCTTGACAAGAGCGCATCAATATGGTTTGTATCAGTTCTGGTTTTACATAGCGGAGTTGGTCGAGGCGTTTACTTGCTTCTAACTGGGCAAACAATTCGGCATCCCAAATCACACCGTACTTGATTACCTCTGCCATTCCTGCCCGAAACTCACGCATAGGAAGAGTTTTCAACATTTCTGGGTCAATTAAAACCAAGCGCGGTTGATGGAATGCCCCAATTAAGTTTTTGCCGTGGGGATGATTTACGCCGGTTTTGCCACCAATTGCCGAATCTACCATTGCCAACAGAGAGGTAGGCACTTGGACAACATTAATGCCGCGCAGCCAAGTTGCGGCTGCAAAGCCAGTCATATCGCCAATTACACCTCCGCCCAAAGCCACCATAGTCGAAGAACGTTCTAGGCGGTTTTCTAAGGCGACATCGTAGAGTTTCTGGATGGAGTTGAGGGTTTTGTAGCGTTCACCAGGTGGTAGGCTACAGCTAGCAACTTCAAATCCAGCAGATGTTAGCGAAGTTATCGCTGTTTCCCCATAATGCTTAAAAATCGTCGGATTAGAAACCAGCAGTACCTTTTTGCCTAGATTTAGATTGGTCATGTGTTGACCCAGTTGATCTAAACTCGAAGGTGCGTTAGCGTAGCTCAACGAAGTTATCGCAATCTCATAAGACTGCTCTGGTAGATTTACATTAATTACAGAAGTCATTACCCAACCCTCAACAAGCGCCTGTCGGCTGTATTCTATCGCAATCTGGGTGATGAGGGGATGAGGGGGACAAAGGGAATAACCAATGCCCAATGCCCAGCAACTAATGATTCAATAGATTTAGAAAGTATGTATTGTGGAGAAAGATAAATGTTTGCAGTGATAGCTTATATCCTCTTCTTGGCTTTGTTTTTTGGTTTATCTGTCGGTCTGCTGTTCGGTCTGCGGACTGCCAAGATAATTTAATCGACAGACACGTTTAACCTAAGACTCCAGTGGGGCGGGCATACTGCCTCCCCAGCTATCAATTTTGCAGCACTTTTAAATTGGAATCTCAATCACAAATTCTGTACCTTCTCTCTGTACAGAGATTTTTCTCCAATAATTTGACGTGACGTGCGATCGCTAATACCATTTCACTTTAATAATGATACAAATACGTTGGTAGGGTCATGGCAATGCTACGAGAAATCTATGTGTATCAAGGTTTTCGTGAAATGGTATAACTAAAAAGCCATAAAAAAGGCGTATTTTTGTGTATGCTTTGTGACCAAGTGCCTTAGCGATACCTTTTTGGGAGCAAATATGGAACGCGCCATTTCTGCGTTGGGAATCTTAGTTTTTCTGAGCATATCTTACGCCTTCTCTGTGAATCGTCGTGCAGTGCGTTGGCGAATAGTGGCGTGGGGTTTGGGATTAGAATTTGCATTTGCGCTAGTGATTCTTAAAACTCCTTGGGGTTTAAATGTGTTTAAATCTCTTGGAGATTTTGTCAGCCAATTTTTAGCATTTTCTGATGTCGGTGCCAAATTTGTATTTGGAGAAAATTTTAAGGATCATTTCTTTGCCTTCCAAGTTCTGCCCACAATTATCTTTTTCTCTGCCTTTATTAGCGTCTTATATTACTACGGCATTTTACAGCGAGTAGTAAATGTGATGGCATGGGTAATGATGAAGACGCTGAAAACATCGGGTTCTGAATCTTTATCCTGTGCAGGTAACATCTTTTTGGGACCCACAGAATCAGCGTTGATGGTTAAACCTTATATAGCCAATATGACGCAATCGGAACTCCATGCCTTGATGACGGGTGGTTTTGCCACAATTGCGGGTGGAGTATTAGGGGCATATCTTTCATTTGGTATACCAGCAGAACACCTAATTGCTGCTTTTTTTATGACTGCCCCGACATCGTTGGTGGTATCAAAATTGCTGTACCCAGAAACGGAAGTATCAGAGACGGCTGGTAAAGCAAAAGCGAATGTAGAAACCAATTATGTAAACGTAATTGATGCTGCTACTACTGGAGCAATTGACGGCGTAAAGTTAGCAGTTAATGTTGGGGTGATAATTATTGCTTTTTTAGGATTATTAGCCGCTCTAAATGCGTTGCTGGGATGGTTGGGGGCATTTGTAGGCTTACAGCAGCTATCATTACAGTGGATTTTGTCTTTTCTCATGGCTCCCGTGGCGTGGCTGATGGGCGTACCTTGGGCTGATTGTCGGCAAGTCGGGGCTTTATTGGGTACAAAGACAATTCTCAATGAGTTTATTGCTTTTTTAGATTTAAAGGCACTAATGGAAAGTGGAAAAATTTCCCAACGTGCAGTAATTATTGCGACTTATGCATTATGTAACTTTGCAAATATAGGTTCAATTGGCATTACTATTGGCGGCATTACTGGGATAGCACCGAATCGCCAGCATGACTTGGCTCGTATGGGTGTAAGGTCAATGATTGGCGGATTGTTAGCGGGATTCATCACTGCTTGTATTGCTGGGATGTTGATTTGAAGTAGGCAGGAGGGTTGATAAAGTTGACAGAAATCGGCTCAATGGCAAATAATTATTAGCGATCGCCAATCAAACAGCATTTTTATAGCGCGGATTCTCTTTCCAGTGGGAAGATTTCTAATCTGGACTCGGTGTTTCGAGTAAAAAGCCTGGAATTCCAAGTAAAAAGCCTGGAAGTCCAAGTAAAAAGCCTGGAGCTTCGAGTAAAAAGCCTGGAACTCCGAGTAAAAAGCCTGGAGCTTCGAGTAAAAAGCCTGGAACTTCGAGTAAAAAGCCTGGAACTTCGAGTAAAAAGCCTGGAGCTTCGAGTAAAAAGCTCGAACGGATAAAATTAGCAGTCTAATTTTCAGAACTGGCTCCCCTTAAAAAGGGGGAAATAGAGCCATTCTTAGCCCCACTTTTTAAGGGGGGTTGGGGGGATCGAGTCTTATCCGAACCGTATTGACACCACTTTATATACTGACCGGATGCAAAACTTAGGCTACGATATCCCCTATTGCCTTTGTGCAATGTACGTGAGGAGTAGCCCAGAGCAAACACAAACATGACAGAAGAATTTAATCCACAGGGCGGAGAAAATCTAATTGCGATCGCTGACCAATTCGCCCAATGGGGAAAGGTTACAGACGTTCAAGCATTTGGAAGTGGTAATATCAATGACACATTCTTAGTAACTCTAGATTCCTCAGAAGAACAACATTTTGTGCTGCAACGCATCAATACTCAGGTGTTTCGTCAGCCCCAACTGATTATGCAGAATATGCGTACCTTCACAGAGCATATTCACAAGCGGTTACAATGGACTCGCCTTAGCCGTCGCTGGGAAGTCCCGCGTGTACTGTTGACTAAGGCTGCTCAAGACCACTGGAGAGATGCTAACGGCTGCTTTTGGCGAGCGATTAGCTTTATTCAAGGTTCCCAGTCTTTCGATACTATGCGCGATCGCTCATACGCGCCAGAAATCGGCTTTGCCTTGGGGATGTTCCACAATCTGATTAGCGATTTGCCACCAGAAAAACTCGCCGACACCCTGCAAGGGTTCCATATTACACCGCTTTATCTCCAGCATTACCAGGAAGTTCTAGCAAAAACTAGTGTGCGTCAATCTCCTGAAGTTAATTATTGCCTAGAGTTTGTTAGCGATCGCCAAATCTTTGCACATATCCTAGAAAATGCCAAAGCTGAAGGCAAGCTACCTCTGCGTTTGATGCATGGCGATCCCAAAATCAACAATATCATGTTTGACACTGCTACCCAGCAAGCTGTCAGCGTCATAGACCTCGACACCGTTAAACCTGGTCTGGTACATTATGACATTGGTGATTGCTTGCGATCGGGTTGCAATCCGGCTGGAGAAGAAACTGAGCAGTGGGAAAGTGTTTATTTCGATACTGATCTGTGTCAAGGAATTTTGAAAGGTTATCTCGCTGTAGCAAAAGCATTTCTTACCGAGAATGATTATGCATACATATATGATGCAATTCGTCTCATCGCCTTTGAACTAGGACTAAGATTTTTTGCTGATTATTTAGCAGAGAATGTCTACTTTAAAGTCAAGCACTCAGAACATAACTTGGCAAGAGCGATCGTTCAGTTTAAGCTTACCGAAAGTATTGAATCTCAAGAAAAGCAGATTCGTAATATTATTAAAGATATGAAATGAACGAACAAACATTTTCTCTGCAACCCTTTCCTTCTAAAAAATCTGGTTCTTCCGCTACTTTCATAGCAGAAATTAAAATGTCTATAAAATAGAAGTTAGAAAGCTCCCCCATTAACAGCAAACACCGCACACATTAACGACCAATCCCTAACACAAGGGCTAGACTATACTATGGAACACATTGCTACCAGCGAATTACCTGAAACGCTCCAACAAATATTTGCAGAAATACAACGCACCAAAACACCCTTAACTGTCACCCATGAGGGAGAACCTTTAGTCATTATCTATCCTGCCACTTCTCAACCCCACCGCCCAGCTTTTGGAGCAATGAAAGGTAGCGGCAAAATATTGGGAGACGTGATTGCTCCAGTAATCTCTGCTAACATCGCTATTTTAAGCCGTCAGATTGAGCTAGCACATCAAGATCCAAGCGATCGCTTTATTGCAGCTACCGCAGTTTATCACCAGTTGACATTAGCTACAGTCGATACCAATCTCACGAGTGCTTCCTGGTTACAAACATTAAGCTAGACAGAAAATTCACGGATGACATAAAAGTTTCCCTTAACATTAACTTAACTCCTTATTTTTTGTCTCACGCAGAGGCGCAAAGAAGAGTGTAAAAGAAAGATTTTTGTAGGAACTTTAAGAAATACTCGGCATCGCAGAACGAATTGCATTAATAAAATTTTGGGCATAATTCTGTGTTGAGAAATCGAGGGCACGTTGCCTGGCAGCTACTCCTGCACTTTGGGCAAATTCTTGCTCGTCAAGATAGCGGAGAATTGCGATCGCTAATTTCTCCGCATTACCATAAGGTGTTAATAGTCCATTCATCCCATCGGTAATAATCTCCGTCGGCCCCCCTGCATTACCAGCAATTACAGGTTTACCCAGTGCCATCGCCTCAATAATTACAATCCCAAATGGCTCTTTATCTGATGCATGAACAAATACATCCATCGCCTGTACCCACTCAGGGATATTACGCTGTAGCCCAGCCATAATTACCTGCTCCTTCAAGCCCAGGGCGGCGATTTCCACTTTTAAAAAGTCCTCATAATCCGGTTCAAAATCATGTTTACCGCCAACCACTACACAATGAGCATCGGGATACTTCTGTAAAATTTTGGGCATTGCTTGCACCAATACGTGCATTCCCTTCCATCGTTGCAATCGCCCAACAATTCCAATCAAAGGGACGTGCAAAGGTAAGCCGAGTTTCCGCCGTGCTTCTTCAGGAGAAGGCAAAGTATTAGGCTCAAATCGATCTAATGCTACACCAGGATAAACCAAAGGTGTTGGTCTGTGAGGCCAAATCTCCGCCTGTGCTTGCTTCCCATCTTGCGAAAGAGTGATAATTGCGCGGGCTGGGATTAAAGTAGCGATTCGCACCAACCAAGTCTTGTCACTAGGGACTTCGAGTTGATACCACACAGCAGGTAAGCCCGCCAGCATTGCCGCCAAACCTCCAGATATATGTGTAATCCACATCCAATTGACAATTATATCTGCACCTTCGCGGCGTGCGATCGCAGCTATCCGAAAAACAGCGCCAATAAAACGATGGATTTGGCGTAAACGTCCACTTTCCACAACTCGCGCATCAATACCGAGGGACTTTACTTGTTCTACCATCGGGCCGTCTTCTAAAAATATCACCAGCCACTCAACTCCGGCATTACGTCCCTGTTGCACTAAATCCCAAAGCATCATTTCACCGCCGCCTCGTTGCTCGGCTAGTGGCATTACAATAATTACTTTCATAATTTCAACCTGTTCATTAAAGGTGTATTAATATTTTTTCTCACGCAGAGACGCAGAGGCACAGAGAAAGAATTAAGAGTTTTTCATATTACTGAATTTATGAATGATTCCAAACTTTTCTACAAAATCATAAAAACTCATCTTTCTCTCTGCGACTCTGCGCCTCTGCGTGAAATTTTCTCTTAATCAGCAACACAAAAAATCTTGTCTTACGCCCTTTTTGCCGTGATTTCTTGATGTTGATAATACTTATGTCCTGCCATAGCCATAGCTAAAAATCCCCAAAGAACCATACCTGCCACACTCAACATACCGCTACCAATAATTAGCTGTGTAGAAGAACTGATCCCAATGGCACGGGCAGCACTGATAAAACTATCAAAACGACCTTCGCTATAGTTGCTAACACTAATAATCAACAATATTAATCCACCTATATAAAAGATGGCTCCAAACCAACCAAGGGTGAAAAACATATCTAAAATGCCACTATCGATTACCACTACTTCAATTTGACCAGTTTTTTCGTTGACCTTCCAGATATTTCCTAAGCCGTTACCTAAACCATTAGAAAGAGCTAAACCAAGGTTTTTGTCGTAACTTCCCGATCTATCTTTAAAACTATTATCTTCTTCAAGATTAGAAAAAGTTTCCAAACGGGCTGCTACAACCCCAGCAATTGGCTCGATAGTTGTCAATGGCACAACACAAATTGCCATTACCACAATTATGGTAATTAAGCGCATTTGAATTCGGGTTTTGACTGAACCCATAATCATAATTACTCCCAATAACCAGCCTCCCCAATTAGTCCGCGCTTGTGTCAATAGGAAGGATAAGTAACCAACAGCAGAAGCCGGAAAAATTAAGTTTCCTGAACTGGTAAATAACAATAGTAAACCAGCTTGCATGACGGAACCAAAGGGACCAACTGAGTGCAATGTACTCCAGACGCGCATCCCGAAAGGTACAGGGTTTCCAGAACTCATGAATAGTTTTGATTCGATGAGCCAATATCTATCCCACTCAGGAGCTACTACAAATTGATAAACACCATAAGCTCCTAATATCAACACACACCAAAGGAATGTTCGCTGAATGTTCTGGCGATAACTGGGATAATCTCTCCAGTTAGTAAATAAGTGAAAAGCGAAAATTATCGGACTGAGCCAATCTAGCAACCCGCGTGCTACAGGAATAGGTGGATTATAAATTAGACCGATCAGAAAGCCATAGAACACTCCGATAAAAGCCAAAACAAACGGCAATCCCCCTTTACGAGAAGCGCTAGGAAAGTGTCGCAAGAATGTTGCTATGGTGACAAATACCACTAAATAGGGTGCTATGAGCATTTGACGGGTAGCATCCCAGCCCACTCGATAGTCAACTAACCGGGTAGCTAAGGGGGTGAGGAACCAGATCCACCAAGTAAAGCTAATGTAGAGAATGGGATGCCGCAAGTATAAAAATACGGCTACTATTAAAGCTGTTACTGGATAAATTAGGCGCAATGCAGCAGTAGCACCAGCAAAATAGCAAACTACAGTTAGTAATAGGAAACCTGCGATCGCCATCCAACCCTGTTGCGATCGCTCTTCGGGAGAATAGTTTTCTTGTAAAAAACTATTGTAAAGTATCTGCTTAGAAGTCATTCAATTTTAGATTTTGGATTTACACATAACTAAATATGTCTTTAATTTTGAATTCTGAATTGTTTATATCCCTGCCAACGTCCACGCCAGGATGCTAGCAATTTCTTACCCGCCAATTGCCCTTGACTGGGCAAAAATCTCAGCCATTGTACTAAACCCAAACTATCGCAAGTACCCACAAATACTGCCCAAAACAAAAATACAATCCGGCGGATAAATGGCAGATGCTCTAATAAAACTAAAGTTTCATTATGGACTAAATTAATAAAGGCAATTTCATTAAAGTTGTTTCGCTGATCTTCATCAAAACGTTTTGCTGGATAGTGATCTACAGCAACATTAGGATCATAAATTATCTTCCAACCAGCCCGTTTTAATGTCAGAGTAAATGCCATTTCAAAGTGTGCTTGCGCTCCTGTACCACGCATCCGCTCATCAAAGCGCAATTGTGCGATCGCTTCGGTACGAAAACTCATGTTTACGCCCTTGAGAACATCGACTTCGCGGGGTTCTCCTACTCCCAGGTGATGGTTGCCAATCACTCGCCCAAACCATTGCAACTGTCCGACTACTAAACGGGATTCGTCTTCTAATTTGCTGCCGTGGTGTATCCAATCACGCCCGCCAACGCCGCCAATGCAACTATCACAGATAAAATAAGCGGCGATGCGCTCTAACCAATCTGGGTGAGGTGCAGCATCATCATCAGTAATGGAAACAATATCGCCCTCCACTGCTGCTAGTCCGGCGTTGAGGGCTGCTACTACGCCCGGCTGTGTCACTTTTACAGTATGCAATGGCAGATTGTGCGCTTTGAATTGCGCCAGGAATTGCCAAGTTTCTGCATCCGTATCGCGGACAACCACTATCACCTGAGCAACTGGTTTAATTTGCTTCTGTAGCGCCAAAAGGCAGCGTGATAGGTCTTGTGGACGGCGATAAGTCGGTATAAGAACGGTGTTCCGCATTCTTGCTTAAGTCCTCGAATAGATCCACATAAGTTTGTGCCATAATGGTCCAGCTATATTGTTCTGCCACAGAGCGAGCGGCTTGACTCATCTGCTGCATTAGCGGATAATCGCTCACCAAAGACATCAGCGCCACAGCTAAAGCATCGATATCATCTGAGTCGGGTAAAACGATGCCACATTCTGGTGTCACCAACTCTGCACCTCCGGTAGCCGTGGCTGTAATCACTGGCAGTCCTGAAGAAAGTGCTTCTAACAATACGAGGCTGCAAGCTTCGTATCGGGAAGGAAAAACAAATAAATCTACTGCTCGCATAATTTCGGGGATATCACGGCGATATCCGACAAAATGCACGCGTTCACTTAACCCCAAGGAGGCGACTAGTTTCGGGAAGGGACTACCTTCGATATGACCCACCACCGCCAAATGTAAATCAGGAACTTTCGCCAAGGCGTGCAGGACTGTATCTAAATTTTTTCTGGGTGTGCGGATGTCTCCAGCGAACAGTGCTAGGGTGACATTCTCCGGTAAACCTAATTTTTGGCGATTGCTTTCACCAGGGGTAAACTCTTCTAAGTCAACGCCATTGACAATTACGCGAATGCGAGAACGCGGTACACCAATGTTAACTAACTCCTGTGCTACCTTTTCGGATACAGCTACGACAACCTGCGCTTTTTGGAAAGCCTGTTTTTCCCAACGGGCATTAAAAGCTGTAAACAACCACTGGTAAAAACCATACAAATCGCGGCGGTTGCGAGAAATATGAACAGGCGATCGCAACCATGAACTGTGGACAAAATGTACAGCATTCACATCAGCCGCAGCCAGATTAATTGCTCCATTGATTTTAACTAAATCAATGCCTGAGCGATTTTGACGTAACCAATCTCCACTTTTTTGAGCAAAGATGAAGTTACGAACAAATTCTGTGGGATAGCCTTTGACTGGAATTGAAATCCAATTAACTTGGCTATTTTGTTCTAGTTCTGGTGCGACTTCACTAGCTAATAATGTCAGGTGATGACCACGACGGATTGCTTCTTGAGCAACTTCGTAGTTTACTCGTCCCTGACCGTCGCCTTTTTTGATTTTATGGGTAACGATGCAAAGTTTCATACACTGCCTTTATTAAGGATAAAATCTCACGCAAAGGCGCAAAGGCGCAAAGGAAGAAGTTAATAAAATAACTTCTACAATCTAGATATTATTGCTCTATTATTTCGATATTCTGATTAATTCACTGGCGAAAAGTTGCGGAGTAAAACTCAGACTTAATCCTGCTAGAGTTCGGACATTAAACTTTTGTTTTTTCAATGCCTCCCAAAAATAAGGACGCGCTGCTGCTATCTGTCCACTTCGTAGTAAACCAATTCCCAAAGTTGTATTAGCTTGTAACCATTTCTGTTGAAAGTAAGTTCTAAATTGCTGTAGATGAGCGTCTTGCATAAAGACTTGATAACAAAACATTTCGCTTTTAGCTTTGCGGATTTTTGCCTGCACATCTCGACTACCACTGAGCATAGTATCAGTTTGCTCATGGGTACGATATCGCGTTAATCTTTCTGGATAATAATAAGCACCATAATCAGATATACAGCAAAGATAAGTTAAATATAAATCCCACATCCCGCCAACTTCTGAGGGAATACTATCCCAATCAATAAGATCATTACGAATTACACAAGCTCCGGCAGTAGGTATACTTTTATCTATTAACCCAATTTTGCAGAAAGGTTGATGAATTCCTTTTGCTAGTTTATCCCGCTTGTAACTGCGTGTATTTTCTTCAGTTCCAGCATGATGAATTATGCCATTTGCATCTATGATATATTGATCGCAAAAAGCGATAATTAACTCAGAATTTGCTTCTAGTGGTGGTACAAGCTTTGCTAAAAAGTCTTCATTCCACATATCATCGTCATGGAGACTAGCAACATATTTACCTTGCGCCATTTTGAAGGCGTGTTGCTGATTAGCTAACATACCCACGTTTTGATGATGCCGCCCAAATCTGATGCGTGAATCACCAAAAGATGCAAGAATAGCTTGAGGATTTTCTGAACTACAATTATCAGAAACAATTATTTCAATATTCTGATAAGTCTGTTTAATAGCACTTGCGATCGCTTGCTTGAGATATTCTGGTCGGTTATAGGTAGGGATAATAACGCTAACTAAAGGTTGTTGGTATTCTTGATGCAATGACATATTTTTCTATGTTGATTTTTTCTAAGTAAAAGATGCACCATTTGAGCTTTTTAGCAAACTCAGCTTATTTAGATTGAGGGATGCTATATGGGTTTTTCGCAATAGAACTAAATTCAGCTATTGTTTTTGCATAAATTGTTCGCAGATTTTTTACATGAGCATCCATTGTAAATTCCTTCATCAATAAAGCATGACCTTGTTCGCCCATGTGTCGGCTTTTTTGATGATCTCTATACAACTCATTAATAGCATCAGTTAGCTTTTTGATATTATTGCTTGGAACAAGAATACCTGTTTCACCATCTCGTAAATGTTCTGGAATACCTCCGACTGCACTACCAATTACAGGTCGATAACGAGCATAGGCTTCTAAAGTCACAAGACCAGCAGGTTCAGGCCAAACGCTGGGAAAGATGACTGCAAAACACTGTTGATAAAGTTTATTTAGTTTATCGCGATCGCACCAACCATGCCAAGTTATCCGATTATTCAATCTGAGGGTGTTTGCTAACTTTTCTAAGCGGGGTCGTTCCCATCCTTCACCTGCGATATCAAGTTGAATTTGCGGGTCTGTATGTATTAAGGTTTTCAGCAACCATTCCAGACCTTTATCAGAAACAATCCGTCCAGCAAACAAAATTCTATGATTTTGGTGGACTTCTAAACTCAGGGGTGTAGCTGCTGTTTGTGGTACTGAAATACCACAGTGTAAGGTTACAGTTTGCTCAGGGGGTACACCATTTTTAATCAACTCTTGACGCACATATTCGCTATTAGCAACAAAAGTAATTTTTAGCCTTTTCAAAACATCTAAAAACTGATTAGTGGTTTGAAGTTCTTTAACAGTTCTTAAAGGTCTACGGCTACCACATTTATCTACTAATTTACCCCAGGTACATCCTAAATAAGAAAAGTTGCGATCGCAGATTGTGCGCTGGTTTGCTAAATATTTTGTACCGCTAGGACAATACAATGAGTGATTATGAACGCTGAAGACGGTAGGACATTCGCCTGTCAGTTGCAATAGTAAATCTGGACTGTGGATGTGCAGCAATTTGAACTGGCTTTGGTCAATATTATTGAGCGATTTTATCATGCGATCGCTAACTTCAGGTGGTCGATGCTCAAATAGAGAAGCTAAATAAGTTTCAACACCTCCGCCGTCACCTACCTCAAAATTGGAGCATTGATAAATCAGGTTTTTTTCCAAAACTTGCCTGTGTAATTCTTTCTCATTCTGCTTGATATCATTAATTGAGTTAGACATTAATCACCAGCTATTTTCACGTAATTATTAATTATACTGCTCATATAAATAGAGGTTTAATCTCATAATTTTATATGCCAGCGTTAAACCAAAACTTGTGTCTGACATCACTAACATAATGCCTGAGAGCATTTTTTTTACTTGCAAATTTATCTGGATAGATAAACTGATCTTCTACATTAAGAACATATTTTTTTGAGCATAAAGGTTTACCATGATTATGATGCATTGTCAAATGCACAATTGTTTGTTCAGTAAAATAAGTGGGCTTTTCTTGAAGATTTGCTAAACGTTCAATAGCAAAACTCCAGTCAAATTCATGCCGAAATAATATAAACCCACCATTTACTGGATTTGACTTCTCAGAATCATCATAAATAATTCGCTCGTCTAATGAAATAGAACAATCAGGTAGATAAAGAGAGTATTTCTCATCGGAGTTACCTAAATTAATTAAGTCAATACCGCCGGGAAAAAATAAAATATCTGAATCAGTGTAAATCGTAGTTCCATTAATAGGAATTGACATTAATGCCGCCAATTTTTTGCCCATTGGATGCAGTTGAGCATAATCAAGAACACATTGAGGTAAATCCGTTCTCAGGAAGTTTTGTAAAAGTATTACCTGAACGCAAGGATTGATGCGGCGGAGTAAATTACAGCTAGAGTCAGTATAACTGCCATCAGAAACTACAGTGAATGTATCTGGAATACCGACATGACGGATGAAGGAGCGAATACTCGCCACTTGTTCTGGGAGATCGCGTTCACATGATAAGGCATAGACACTTATCGGAACTTGCCGAGTTTGTTTTATAGGGATGCTGACAATCTGAGAAACGGCTGCTTTATATACGGAGCGATTAAATTTACCGTGAATTTTAGCAGTGTGGTAGCCTAGATTTACCATTTATTTTTCCTTGTCAAAACTATAAGTAATTCAGCAGGATAATCAATTCGTAATTTCTAAATTGCGAATTACGAATTACGGTATTGCATATTGTGATATTCCCAAAGCTTGCCTTTGAGTTCCAGGAGTTCTTGATACTTACCTTGCTCTACTATCCGTCCCTGTTCTAAAACTACAACTTTATCTGCTTTAGAAATGGTAGAGAGACGGTGAGCGATCGCAATCACTGTTTTACCAACAGATAGTTTTTCTAATGAATCTTGAATTAAGCGCTCGGATACAGAATCTAAGGCGCTAGTTGCTTCATCCAAAATCAAAATTTCTGGGTTCCGCAGTAAAGCTCGCGCAATCGCAATTCGCTGTCTTTGTCCTCCAGATAATCTAACACCTCTATCTCCCAATTGGGTATCAAAACCTTCGGGCATTTCTAAAATAAACTCTAGTGCATTCGCTAGTTTAGCAGCTGCTTGAATTTCATCATTAGTGGCATCTGGAGTCCCGTAAGAAATATTCTGCCAAACATTAGTATTGAAGATAAAAGTATCTTGACTGACGACAGCTATTTTGCGACGTAGGGAGTTAATTTCAAACTCGCGTACATCAACTTCATCAATGTAAAGATATCCATCTGTAGTATTATAAAACCGGGGAATTAAATCAGCAAGAGTTGTTTTACCAGCCCCAGATGCTCCAACTAATGCTGTCATTTTTCCCTTTTCAATGGTCAGGGTAATATTATGCAGCACTAGATTTTGCTCATCGTAGCCAAAATCTACAGATACTAAATTGATTGACCTTTTTAAAGAATTAAACTTGATTCTCCCATTCTTAAAATAATTTTTATCATCACTTTTTAACAGGTTTTTAACATTGTCTGCTGAACCATGTAAAGTACTGAGAAATGCTCTCGTGCCATTAATATCTTGAACGAATGGGATAAAACGAAATAGCACAAAGAAAAATGTTAATAAAGAAGCAACTTGTAGCGTTCCGTTAGTAACTAGGCTAGTGAATGCCAAAATAATCATTCCCACCAACACCGTAGTAGCGACACCTTCAGCAATTGGCTTGACAAGTGTCCAAGTAAAGACAACTTTAGTTGTAGTACTTATTATCTTGTCGCTAGCTTTGTAGTAACGCTGACGCTCAAATTCTTGGGTACTACAGGAGTGAACAGTGCGAATACCATTAATAAATTCTATGGCTGTTGATGTAAAATTAGCATTAGCAGTTGTCATGCCAAAACTTGATTCTCTGACTCTAGCATTCAGATTAGATAAGCCTACGCCTAAAAGGGTAAATAGTAATGCTGAAATCAGCGTTAGTTGCCATGATATCAAAAACATTGATATTAAGTAGACAAGGGTTGTTAATCCTCTAGTTACTAAAAATGCTACACCACTAAAACCCTGTCTGATCTTTTCAATTTCTGTGGTAATTGTGTTAATTAGTTCACCAGAACGAGTTTTTGAAAAGTAACTTAGCGACAAGGATTGTAACTCTTCAAAAATCTGTTTGCGTAAGCGATCGGCAAGATATAATTGAGATAATTCAGTGTAGACTTGAGAAAAATAATTAAAGGTAGCACGCAACCAAGTACTCAATAAAATCAGCGAAGATACGCGGTATAAACGATTAATTGCCGATGTTTTAGCTCCCAAAATCCAAATATCAAACCAGCTTATTCCTGTTTGGACAGGTTGAGCATCGGGGCTAGTTAAGCTTTGCAAGAAGGAAAGTAAAAAACCAATGCTCACACCTTCAAAAGTTGCCGCCAAAATTGAGAATGTTAAAGCTAAAATTGCAATTTTGCGAAAGTGTTTAAATTCTCGCAATATCAAATAGTTTTCCTGCCAGAAGCTACTAGCTTTGAGCAGATTACCGAGTGCTTGAGGAAGTTTGAAAAGCATGAATTTTTCTAACAATAATTTGGCATATAATACCGATTAGCTTGTGAGGTTGCATAGAACAAGGGGTTTAAGCCCCTTGTCTCACTAAGCCTGATTTTGGGCAGTTTCACAAAGAATTGGCATAAGAATTCAGGAGTTAAGAGTCAGAATCAAGACTTCTAGATTTTGAATTCTCAAAGTGTTTGGCTATCCAGATGTAACAGGTGAGACTGGGCTTCTACTTCCCATAAAGCTGTAATTTCTGGTAGTTTATTTAGCTGTATTGCATCTTCCAAAGTCCAACAACAAGATCCGGTCAAACTCATGTCACCCCGCAGCACATTTAATAACCGGGGCAGATTATCAAGACCGTATTTATGCATCCAATGCCCTAGCGGTGTGATGTTGTGCTTTACAGTTGTACAAAACCTAATTGCTCGAAAGAGTTTACCCCGTTCTCCAACACGCCACTCACGACAAAAAAGTGACCCTGGTGAGTAAACCTGCATCAACATAACCAATCCTAATATTATTGGACTAATCAATATCAGCAAGATTAAAGCAGCAATCCAATCAATTAGTCGCTGTAAGAATTGGTTAGCTTGTTTTGGGAGTTTATTGCTAGCGGGTATGCGTAAGAATATTGGTTTATGAGCTTGTTCACACGCATCTGCCCAAAATCTGAGCAAAGGTTCGCCCAGTTTTGGATCTATACTTACCAAAGTTACAGGAGAATGTTGTAAGCATTTTACTAGCGATCGCTCGCTATTTAACGAAGGCAGATATGGCTGTTTAATTCGTCCAGGCAACTTCACCAACAGTTTACCCCGTCGCCACTGGAGTGTGCAGTACCCAGAGCGATTATATTGGTGTTGCTGGGTTACATCATATAAATCCTGTAGAGTTGGAATTATTGAAGTTGTCATAAATGTCTTTGGGATTATACAGGAGTGAATTACTGAAGAGTTATCAAAGGCTATCAATGCCAAAGACCCAAATCCGCATCTTGTTGTAAGTCCAAAAAGTTGGAGATAATTGAGGGCAAAAATATGTTATTACTATTTGCCACTCAGCCAAGCACATATCGTGCAGAATTCTGTTGATGTAGAGGTGTACAAATTAGACAGATACTAATCACATAGGTATCAATCAGGGCTATTTCATTCTAGGCATAAACCGCCCAAAACTAAAGTTCCAGGCTAATAGCTAAAGTCCGTTAAAAAGAACTATAACATGAGTCTCAGTCGTCTTTAGACGACTTTCGCTATTAGGCTCAGAATTCATTCTGAGGCGGGCTAGATGAGAATGAAATAGCCCTGGGTATCAATCAACGCTACTATCAATATTCATGGGCAAATCAGGATTTTCCGGGAACTACTGAAAGTAGAAAAATGTAGAGGGAAATTACCGATGAATCTATATCTACGTTTAATTGCGCTGAGGTGTTTCTTCTGTCAATAGATTTAACAAAACCAGTCCTCTCTTATCTTCTAACCTTTTTGAAGATGCTTTAATCTCTAGAATATAAGACTATGTAAAAATAGCGATCGCTCAAATAAATTCTTTATTTACTCTTTAAACAGCCCGTGATTTCTCTGAAAAGCCTTAAAGATAGCATAAATATCCTCAATTTTTCCTGATAGCGAAAAAATTAAATTTTGTTCATCAAGCGCGATCGCTCCCTAGAACATACAATACAAGTATCAGGCATAGGCTCTGGTGGCGGTGCAAAGACGCGATTAATCACGTCTCTACTAAATTAATAATCAAATCGTTATGACAAACACTATTTCAATTACCGATTCTCTAGTTCCCAATCCCGTCCCTAAATCAACAATTATTCGTTTGGAGAATATTTTTAAAATATATGGAAGTGGTGAAACTGAAGTTAAAGCCCTAAATGATGTAAATTTAACTATCCACGAAGGCGAATATTGTGCAATTATGGGGCCTTCTGGTTCTGGTAAATCCACAGCCATGAATATTATCGGCTGTCTAGACCGTCCTACTAACGGACATTATTATTTAGATAACGTCGATGTAGCCCAAATGGATGATCAATCCTTAGCACACATCCGCAACAAAAAGCTGGGGTTTGTGTTCCAACAATTCCATCTATTGCCGCAACTAACAGCCTTAGAAAATGTGATGCTGCCAATGGTGTATGCTAGTGTGAATCCAAAAGAAAGAAGCGATCGCGCTACAGTTGCACTGACACAAGTCGGTTTAGCAAATCGTCTCAACAACAAACCAACTCAACTATCTGGCGGACAACAACAAAGAGTAGCGATCGCCCGAGCGATCGTCAATAGTCCCGTAGTACTCCTAGCCGATGAACCCACTGGCGCTCTTGATTCGCACACAACCCAAGAAGTTTTAAATATTTTTGGCGAACTCAATAGCAGTGGGATCACCGTAGTCATGGTAACTCATGAGCCAGAAGTTGCCCGTCAAACTCAGCGGATTGTTTGGTTTCGTGATGGTGAAGTCATACACTCCGATTTGACACCAGCCGATTTAAATCACGTTGCTGCGTTATGAGTTATTAAAATCCGCTTTCGCCTTTGGCGTTCCCGTAGGCTAGGCGGACTTTGTTTGTGTCGCCGCAAAGTCTATTCGATAAGGCTGATAAATGCGGATTTGATCTGATTATAAACTTGATGTTTTGCCGGTTTCTGCTTGGGTTGCGATCGGCTTAACATCGGTGTAACCCATTTCACCAGCTATTGTCCGAAACACCGAAATTTGCTCTTCAAAATCTAGTTCTTCAATTTGCGAAACCAAATCGTTAATCGCTTTAGTTGCTTGGTAATTGCCTGGTAAATCAACTACCGTATCTCCCATAGCTACCGCCCAAGCATACCAAACAAACAGTTGGTTATTTTCTTTTACCGCCCCATAGGCACGGGAATATTCTGTATCTTTACGGTTCACTATATCCCGCATAATTGCTAGTTGTTGCTCATCTGACAATTCAAAATAGTCTCCAAATAGAATTGGTGTTAGTTCTGGTTCAGCAGCAGATGGAGCAGCAGGAGTGACGGAATCACCCATTTTTTTATAAATAAAATAAAACCAAGCTAATTTGGCATCGGTGTCTAAGCCGTTAAATGCGTCCACCACTTTTTGAGTTTCATTGCTCTGGGCTTGAGAAGTGGTTTTATCATAACTTGCAGTCATAAATTTGTTTCCAAGATAATTTAACAGGACAAGCTAAGGCTTACCAGAATTTGAGAATTTGATTCTACTTCCTATAGAAAGAGTTCTCTTAATAGGATATTGCAGATTTTATCTACCTTTTAGTAGAGGTAAAATTCTCTCCCAAGGGGGTAAGTAAGTAGCGAATTGTTTTGCTAAGATTCCCCAGTAAGCAATTAAAAATTTACCTAAGGTTTTAGTTATGCCCGATGAAATAAAGCCCAATTTAAATCAAGCTCCCACCCATGATGCTCAATTAGCTGCCGAAAGCATTGCTAGTGGTGAAGAAAAAGCGCCAAAGGTTAATTTTGAAGCTGATTATGCCGCTGCACAGC
The DNA here is from genome assembly GCA_038249935.1 of Chroococcales cyanobacterium. Classification (GTDB taxonomy): domain Bacteria; phylum Cyanobacteriota; class Cyanobacteriia; order Cyanobacteriales; family Nostocaceae; genus Nostoc. Next base: position 18,631 of record JBBSCU010000011.1, on the reverse strand, counting down.
AATTCAGTGTCAGTGAAATTGACCGCACAGGCGAAGGTGCAGCAGCAGCTGAAACAGCGACTGCACCTAAATATGAAATCTCTAAACCACAAGAGACAAAAACTCAAGCGCAGTCAACTGGTAATCCTGATGATTTTCTAGAGTTAGCTAAAGAAGTTGGGAATTCTAGGACTGAAGGTATAACTAGCGTCACTGATGATTTAGTAAAACAAGCTTTAGAAAAGGGTCAACCGAAAAAGTAAGTTTTTCCTAGCCATCAATAGTCAATGGTCAATAGCTAATGTTTTCACTATGGACTTTTGACTATTGATTAATTAACAGTAATTTATAATATTAAGAATAAAAATCTCAGTCCTAATAAGCCAGGATGATTGGAATAACTCCTAACTCATAATTTCTAGTAGTTCGCTAGGCCGATGAATTAAATAATCTGGATTTTGCTTGGCTAGTACCTCCGGTGAGTTAAAGCCCCAAGTCACTGCAATGACTTGGATATTTGCTTTTTTTGACGCTTCTATATCTCTGGTTTCATCTCCGACATAAATGACTTCTTGAGGTTTGAGTTGCTTTTGCTTTAATACATTATTGATTATTGTTGTTTTACCAAAAATTGTAATTCCTGAGTATATAAAATCGAATAGGTGATTTAAATCATTAATTGTGAGGAATTGTGTAACATTTTCTTTAGAATTAGAAGTAATAATTCCCAGCTTATACCCTTTAATTTGGAGTTCTATTAATGCTTCTTTAATTCCAGGGATAGGCTTTAATTCAGGGATTTTACTTTTTAACTCACCTTTAACTTTTTTAACTAGAAAAGGTATCTTAAATAGAGAAACTCCCGAATACTTAATAATTTCTCTAGATGTTAAGTTTTTAAGGAGGGATAATTGCTCTGGAGTTATTTGTATATAACCAAAGTCTACAGCTAGACGATTAGCAATACTTACAAGGGCATCTACTGTATCAGCAATTGTGCCATCAAAATCAAAAATAATTACTTTCTGGGTCATTCTTTCGCCTGGATGCTTAAGAGGTAATAGGGGATGATCGATAGGGGATAGGGAAATACTCATACTTAAAATCTTCTTAACTTAACAAAGACGTTTTGTATCTTGTACTACATATTTTGGCAGAAATTCTTTTTGATGAATCCATACTAAAAACTTTCTTCTTGGAACCACATTTAAGACCTCTGCTATTTCCCTGTTTCCTCTTTCTGTAACCTATTCCTTATTTCGGTCAAGATTAGCTTGAGCGTTCCGTCGTAACATTTTTGGCTTAACCCGCCGCAAGGCGGATGCTGCAAATTGTTTATCCCACTCTTGATCTGAGATTTGGGCTAATTCTAGCAGTTGGGGAGCAAGATTCCCAGGAGAAGGCTGAAACTCTGCAACATCAGTTGGGTGAGCAAAACGCTGATTCCAAGGACAAACATCTTGACAGATATCACAACCAGCAACCCAGCCTTGTAAATGGGGTGTGATTGCCTCTGGTAATTTGTCGTCCCGATTTTCAATGGTATGATAAGCAATACAGCGATTGGCATCAACGACAAATGGCTGAGTAATTGCACCTGTGGGACAAGCCTCAAGACAACGATTACAACTACCGCAGTGTTCTGTATGCGGGCGATCGCTCTCTAATTCCAGATTTGTCAACACTTCTCCCAAAAATACCCAAGAGCCATATTCCCGTGTAATTACATTACCATTTTTGGCAATCCAACCAATTCCGGCTTGTTGTGCCCACACTTTATCTTGCACTGGTCCGGTATCTGCATAATAACGGGTTAGTACGCCTTTATCAAGTGATTCTAACCATCTGGCTAGCTGCTTGAGTTTTTTATGCATCACTTTGTGATAATCCCTTCCCCAGCCATAACGGGAAATTTTGGCGTATTCCTCGCCTTTGGGACGTTGATGTGGTGTGTAGTAGTTCAGCGCCACACACACCAGAGATCGCGCTTCTGGCATTACTAAGCGGATATCCTGACGCTTCGGGTTAGCCATCCATTCCATATCGGCGTGATAACCCAGTTCAATCCATGCTTGCAGCCTTTGCGCTTCTGTGGCATCTACACTATTTACAGCAGCGATTCCAACTTTGTCAAAGCCCAACTCGCTGGCTTTTTCTTTCACTACACTGCTGCTTGTTACGGAATACTGATTCATTTTTTTATCTAGATTTTGCCTAACTAAAGGCGCTCTAATCTTACATTACGCAATCTACACCTTTTATTAAGATTTGTTACTCACTTCATATATAAATCTTTTAAAAGATGCCAATTGAGATTTTTCTAATTAAAACTTCCATCGTCAGGAAGATTTGTAAATCTGTAGTAATCTATATCAACAGCGGCTTTCTTTTGACCTATTTTTGCATTCAAATTAATATTCAGACGCATAATACAAGTAATTATATGACTTCTACTGAATTTCTATCTCCAGCACAGCCGAAAGAAGAATTTCAAATTGAGGGAATTACAGAAACAACTGTACGGCGCTATTTTGAAACGTTAAATACCGGAGAATTTGAGGTAACTGCTGCCTTATTTGCCCCGGATGGTGTGATGCATCCACCATTTGAATCTGATATTGTGGGGACAGATGCGATCGCAGCTTACTTAAAACAAGAAGCCCAAAACATTAAAGCTTATCCCAACGCTGGACTAACTGAAACTTTGGAAAATGCTACGATCCAAATCCAGGTAACAGGCAAAGCCCAAACTTCGTGGTGTGGTGTAAATGTCTTGTGGCTATTTATCCTCAACCAACAGCAGCAAATTTTATATACTAGAATCAAACTTTTAGCTTCCCCCCAAGAGTTACTTTCTTTACGTCAGGAAAAGTAGTAATAAGTACAATGGCTTAGGCAATATCTGAATAATACCCAAAAGGAAATCTACTCATCTAAAATTCGGATAAATAATATTACTTGAAAAATAGTAATTTTTATTTATTTGATTAACTCAGGTAAAGTAGCTTCTAACTTCAGACAGTTAGCACCATTAATCTGCAACTGGTAATCTACTTTATCCATGAGACGATTCATAATTAGCCAACCATAACCACCTTCTTGTTTTTCCATAGGGTTTGGAGCGTAATAGTTAGAGATATCAAAACCTTCGCCGTAGTCCCAAACTTCTATAGCAAGATCGCGGTCTTTCAATTCTAAACGCAGTAAAATCGGTAAATTTGGTTTGTCCTTGTGGGCATGACGGACTGCATTTGAGTAGGCTTCTACCAAAGCCAGTCTCAAACGACTTGATTGCCGTGACCAATCTACAGATTCTCCTAGCTGGATTTTCAAACATCCTAGCAACCAGTTTTCAACAATATTAAGATAATCCAAATCACTTGGTACATGAAGCTCACTTTTCATTACTTACAAAATCTCCAGCGAGAGTATAGTTTGATCATCTTCTTGAACGTGGTTATCTGCCTGGATACGAGCGAGTAAATGGGTAAGAGAAAGCGGTTGTTCCTCTGCTTGTAACAGTTGCCAAAGACCGTCCTGATTCAGCATAGAACGGTTAACTGGCTCGCTGCCAGACACGGGTTTTACTGATAAATCGCAATTATTTGATATCATTGCTTCTGTAATGCCATCGCTGGCCAGTAACAATGTGTCTCCAGCCGCGAGAACCAAACGACCAGACTGTGCCTCCCACTTAGGCAAGATCCCCAAAGGAACGCTGCGGACTTTGAGGTAATTGGGATTGTCGATTAAAACGCCTTGACGTGACCATAGCAGTGGATATATATGACCTGCATTAGCGTAGACGAGTTCCTTAGTTGTCGGGGTATAACACACTAACACAAGAGTGACGAAATAATTGTTGCTAATCAAATCTTCACTGAGAGCGTGGTTGAGGTTCTGCATCACCACATTTGGCTCCGCTGGTACTTCTTGAGATAATTCCCGGCGCAAAACTGAAATAATACTAGCCATAAATAAAGCAGCTGGGACACCCTTGCCAGAAACGTCACCTACTGCTACCCACAAATCGCCTTTGGGATGGACAAAGACTTCAAAAAAATCGCCTCCTACTTCCCGCGCTGGATAGCAGCAAGCTTGCACCTTCACACCTTTGATCTCAGGTAAAGTTTGGCGTAGCAGATTGTATTGAATTTGGCGAGCCACTTCCAACTCATTATGAATCTGCTGTTGCTTTTCTTGGAGACGCTGGTAGAGTTTTGCTTGAGAAAGAGCTAAGGCTGCTTGTTCAGCAACAACTGCAATCAGTTGGATGTCTTCGTCTTCCCAGGGGCGATCGCATCCCCATTGATGGAGGGCTAGCACAGCGAGCAGGTGCTGCTGGTAACTAAGTGGTACAACTAGGTGGTGAGAAGGTTTGCCGTCGTATATTTCTTTAGTAAGTTGATGATGACGGGTTTCTAGCACTTTTTCGATTAAAAGGCTGGGGTCGAAAAAGCTATCTGATATACTGGATTGAGGATCGTGATAGAAGAACTGGTCTTGTGTGAGGCGATCGCCCTCTACTGGTGTAAGCAAACAACTAGTAGCTTCAAATGTTTGTCCAATAGTTGCGACAATCTTTTGCAGCATACTATCGTAGTCTAGTGACTCCCGAATTGCCGTCGTTACCGCATTAAACAAAGATTCTCGCCGTAAAGCCCGACTCAACTCTTGCGTGCGCTTCTTAACTATGCGATATGTATCAGTAGCTTGCTCAACTACCGCCCTGAGCCGTTCAGGATTCCAGGGTTTGGTAATGTACTTAAATACCTGACCGGAATTAATCGCATCTACCAAATCTTCGACATCAGTAAAACCAGTTAATAGAATCCGAATCGTGTCTGGAAAGCGCTCAACCGTGCGACTAAAAAATTCGGTGCCGTTCATTTCTGGCATTCTTTGGTCAGAAATAATCACCGCCATTTCACCAAATTGATCCAAGATTTCCAGAGCGCCAAAGGCATCATTGGCTTTATATACTTGAAAATCTCGCCTAAAAGTGCGGTAGAGTAGATCTAGGTTATCCGGCTCATCATCTACCACCATGAGCTTAAGTTTGTCCACTCCTGTCTCAGCCATATTTGACTTACTTTTCAGCTACTTGAATTGCGAGATAATGTGATATTTATCCAACCTGAGAATCAAAAAAATTAGGAAGTAATTATTCGCAACAATTATTAGTTATTAGTGTTTTAAACCTTAATAACTTTTCACTGTTCACTAAATTTAACTTTATCCTACTAATCCAGAACGCAAGGCGCGAACTGCTGCTTGGGTACGGTCGTCAGCACATAGCTTATTCAAGATATTACGAACGTGAGTTTTGACAGTCCCAATAGTGATGTAAAGCCTTTCCGCAATTATTGCATTGCTACAACCTTCGACAATCAACTGTAACACTTCCAATTCCCTTTCTGTCAGGGTGTAAGGTTGAATTCCTGACCAATTATCCAGAGAATCAGGGTTAAGAGCAACAGTCTTGGTATTGACAAAAGCCGATTCCGACTTTGGGGGATATTGTTGTGCTTGTTGTAATACAATTCTAGCGATCGCTGGATCGATCCAGGCGTTGCCATTGTAGGTTACTCGTACTGCTTCCAGCAAATTATCGAATTTGATATCTTTCATACAGTAGGAGTCTGCACCAGCAGCAAAAGCTGCTAACACGGCTTCTTTATTATCCCGCAGCGTCAAAATTAATACCTTTGTGGCTAGTTCCCGGCCTCCCTTATTGATAGATTTCACCTCCCGTGTCAACTCAATGCCATCCTTATCTGGTAAACCAATATCTACGATGGCAATATCTGGTTGTACCATTTTTAACATTTTTAATCCCTCAGTGGCATTACTAGCTTCTCCTACAACTTCAATTTCATCCTTTTGCAGTAGTGCTGTGCGAATACCTACACGAGTTAGGTCATGATCTTCAATTAGCGCAATCCGAATTTTACTCATAGCCAACTTCAGCCCGTTACACTACCTTAACTGTAAAGTCGAGTCTTCTAAAAAGTCTTAAGAGGCGCAGATTAAAGACATTTATACAAATAATTATGGATGTGCAGTTTAAGTAAAGCTAACATATGGACGCTCTGCCTTGAATAGAAGGTCAGGGAATCTCTTCTGCGTAAGTCCTAATATAAAAAATTTGATAAACTTAGTGATTAAGGAAATCTGGTATGAGGTTGATCAAGAATAGGCTATGTCTGAGCGCAATCAAGCATTTTCAGTGTTGGGAATACCAGTTCATGTGATGACTAATTATCCAGGCTGGTTGATAGAATGCCTCCAACAAGGCAAAGGAACTCATGTGGTAACGCTCAATGCAGAAATGACTATGCAGGCAGAGCAAAATAAACTTCTAGCTCAGGTCATTAAAAATGCTGAATTGGTGATTCCAGATGGAGCCGGGGTTGTTCTGTATTTGCGATGGCTGTTCTGGCAAGAAGTGCAGCGTTTTCCGGGGATTGAATTAGCAGAAAAACTTTTGCAAGAACTTGGGCAAAAGAAGACAGGGGCAAAGGTATTTTTCTATGGAGCAGCGCCTGGAGTGGCTTTAAAAGTGGCAGATTTTTGGCAGCAGCAAATTCCAGATTTGAATATAGTAGGCACTCACTCAGGCTATCATTCCCTAGAAGAAGAAGCACAATTGCGAGATACTCTCGCTCAATTGCAGCCACAAGTGATTTTTGTCGGTTTGGGAGTGCCACGTCAAGAGTTATGGATTGCGGAAAACCGCCATTTGTGTCCCCAAGCAATTTGGATTGGCGTCGGTGGCAGTTTTGATATTTGGTCGGGAGGTAAAACTCGCGCTCCTGCTTGGTTGGGAAATAATAATTTGGAATGGCTGTATCGATTGTATCAAGAACCTTGGCGTTGGCGGCGGATGTTGGCTTTACCAGCTTTTGCTGTGAAAGCTTTTGTTTATCGGTTGACTGCAAGGGGTGCAATTAGTTAAAAGTGCTGGGTGTTATTACTTAGTTAGTACTAAGGTCTTCAAAAAACTTTAAATTTTCTTTGTGGGATTTGAAATTACTAGGCGAAACCTGGGAATCCTTATTTTTGAGAGGAGTGTCACATCTAAACCGAAAAACTGTTTGGTTGTGGGTATGAGGAAAATTTAACAATGCCAGTATTAACAAATCAAGTTAAGACAGACAAATCCGTTCATAGAAAGGATAGTGAAACTCAACAGCACACTAGCAATACTGCTGTAAAGGTACAATTGCAATCTGTAACCAAGACCTATACTAATGGCTGTCATGCCTTGTTAAATGCAAACCTTGAGGTAAAAAAGGGAGAATTTCTCTTTATTACAGGGTCAAGCGGTTCTGGTAAATCAACGCTCTTGAAACTGCTGTATGGACAGGAGTTACCCACACAGGGAGAAGTAATTGTTGATCAGTGTAATGTAGCAACTCTACGGGGCGATCGCTTGTCATTATTGCGGCGACGGATTGGTATCGTATTTCAAGATTACAAACTGATTACTCAACGGACGGTAGCAGAAAATGTAACTTTTGTACTGCAAGCTCAAGGGTATACCCGTAAAGAAATTCAACGGCGTTTAGAACCAACGTTGAAGTTGGTAGGTTTACTGAATAAAGCTAACTGCTTTCCAGATCAGCTGTCTGGAGGAGAGCAACAGCGCGTGAGTATTGCCCGTGCGATCGTTGGCACACCACCCCTGCTTTTGGCGGATGAGCCTACTGGAAATCTCGATCCAGATAATTCCTGGCAAGTAATCCAGATTCTCCAGAAGTTAAACTCCTTTGGGGCTACGGTAATTGTTACCACCCACGATGAACAACTAGTGCGGCGGTGCAATCATCCAGTAGTGCAAGTTCGTAATGGACAGCTGTCTCGAAAATAGTTATTTGTCATTTGTCATTAGTCATTGGTCATTTGCAAATGACAAATAACTAATAAATGTGGTGCTTGACTTTTGCAGATACGGGTACGAAAGTTGCTACTGTTTTGGGTGGTAGCATTTGTAGGCGATCGCAAGCTTGCAAACTCTTAAAAGCTGCCTCTCGAATCACAACTTCTTCTTCTCGACTGACTAGGAGTTGCAAGCATTCGACTACATCTTGCTGCACTGAAGAATCAACTCGCTTATGGGTGATGAATTTAGTTAGTTGACGTAGGGCAATCAACCGCTTCAATGGATCTTTTTCTGTTAAATTGACCAACAACTGATCGAGGTGGTCTTCTTCTCGATTTCCATAGAAGTTGACAATTTGCCATACCAATAAAATTAAAGTTAACAGAGTTCCTACACCTTGCAGAATAGCACCAGAGGCAATCCAAGGACTGTGAGAGTCAACCCAAATTGCAGCTGCCATGTAAGTGCTGACAGTACCAAGACCACCACTGATAACTGCTAAAGCTAACCGACGGTTTGAACTGTTTAAAAACTTACGCATATTAGACCAGGGCAATTGCCAGTCCCACTCCTGCATTGAGTAAACTAATACCATCACCCCAACGCCGATTAATAGAGCCAATAGCAGTTTCCAGTTCCATAACAGCATAGCCACGACAATTGTCAGAAACCCAAAAAAGCCCCCAGGCCCAGAGAAGCGTTTAAAAGTTTGCTGCTTTGTAGCTCCTTTTGTATTGAACTTTGGAAGCGACCAGTTGGGGTTCTGGTTGATCAATTGCTGCCAAGAAGACCAAGCCTGTGCCACAGTGCTTATCTTCTTGATGACGAAACTACCTAATGTATAAGTTTTACCAGAGATCATGAAAATATGAAGGCTGAAGCCATGAGATGCTCGGTTTTCACGGACGGACAGTAGATGAGGCTAGTAGATGATAACGGAAACCAAGATACCATTTTAAATTGCTCAGAGCAAGGGAATAAAGGCTTTTTGAGCAAAGCCGGAGACTCGGAAGCTCCAAATAAGTCCAATCTAAAAGAATACCTGCACTGGGGCGAGTCCGCTCAATTTTATTACTGAGTTTTTAAGGTTTTAAGTTAAAGACAAAAACGAAAGTCGTTAAGGGTGAATTGACCATCAAAAGCACAGAAGGTAACGCTGTGGATGTTATTCACAGTTATAGATAATAAGGTATTGGGGGAAATTGCCGAGTCACAATTGGCAAGATTAGCGCCTGGGAGTACAGTTTGTCCGAGCAGTTGGCGATCGCGATCGTAGGCGGAAAGTACTAGCCGTTGCGAACTTGTGACAAAGACACTAAAAATCCGCTTTTGGGCGCTCCTATTAAAACTGTTAGCCCTGAATGAGTTGGAAATGCTGGATTTGATGGCTGTATTGCTAGAGAATTATGAAAAATGACTCCCCATCGCTCATACTGACGCTCTACTGCCTCAAAACACTTTAAGTTTTCTAAGTCTAAACAAATACAATTAGGTACAGTAACCCCGGCAGCATCAATAACTGGCTCGACCTGACCATGCCAAGCTGAAACTGTAATTTCATTTTGGATAAAGTTGTCAAGCGCAAATTTAGCGTCTCCAATCGTTGATAGTTTATTTGATTGAAGAGTAGCCTGATTTACCATGACATCCCGCCTTATTATTAATTAGAAAAGAATCAGATTAGTAAGACATTAACAACTATTGTTTATATATGTAGAACTACAATTAATAGCTTATTAAAATGAGCCTTTTGATTATTCCTGACGCTCAAAAATATTCATTAGTTTGTTAATAGATTATCATAAAAACTCATCCTGGATTCACCATTCAGTGATACTCGTTACCACGCTAAACCCTCATAAAACAGTAATTACAACGTTAAGTTACTGTTTATTGTGAAAAAAAATCACCAAATCTTTACAAGCAATCCGATAATTTTATATCTACTTAATATAACGATAGGAAGAGTCTTAGAGTGATTAGTTCGCCGATAATAATAACGAGTGGGAAGTTTGAACTAAACAAGTAACCATTCTAACGTGATGCGAGTGTCACCCGTGCCAATTAATCACTACAGAGAACAAAAAATACTTATGTTTCAGCCACTGGGATTTGAGCAACGCTCCGTAATGACCTCACTAGGTAAAATGGTGTACTATACTGCCACTGGATCACTTTGGCAGGATGATGTGAATGCCAAAGATGATCGGGAAACTTTGGTGTTCCTGCATGGCTTTGGTGGTGGATCTTCTGCTTATGAGTGGTCGAAAGTTTATCCGGCCTTTGCCTCTGAATATAGGGTTATTGCGCCGGATTTGATCGGTTGGGGTAGGTCTGAGCATCCGGCGCGGAGTTATACGATTGAGGATTATTTGACAACGATTCGGGAATTTTTTGAGCAGACTTGTACCGGGCCAGTAACAGCGATCGCTTCTTCTCTCACCGCAGCATTTATAATTCGAGTAGCGATCGCTCATCCTAATTTATTCAAGTCTTTAATTCTCACTACTCCCGCCGGACTTTCCGACTTTGGCGAAGACTACTCCCGCAGCTTTTTTGCCCAGTTAGTCAGCGTTCCCATTGTTGATCGTTTACTATACAGCACTGGAATAGCCACCAGTGGCGGTATTCGCAGCTTCTTAGAGCAACGGCAATTTGCCCAGTCTAATCGAGTCTACCAAGAAATTGTAGATGCTTATTTACAATCTGCCCAACAGCCTAATGCTGAGTATGCAGCACTGTCTTTTGTCCGTGGTGATTTGTGCTTCGATTTATCCCTTTACATTCAACAACTAACAACTCCCACCGCTATTATTTGGGGAAAAAAGTCAGAATTTACAGGCCCCTCAATTGGTCGCCGCCTCGCCGAAATGAATCCCCAAGCGATCCGATTTTTTCAACAGTTGGAAAATGTGGGGTTAACACCACAGTTGGAATTGCCAGCAGTAACAATTGGGTTAATTCGCCAATTTTTGCCTTTACTGAATTAGTATTTTGTTCAATAGTCAAAGCTCATCTAATTTCCTGCCTTCTGCATATAGCAGTTCTCGTTTACGTGAGGTACACCCGTAGGGGCACGGCGTGCCGTGCCCCTACACCTTGGGATATAACGTTGTACCGCATCTGAATGGGAACCGCTATAGCTGTCTTCTTCACTCATCTAATTTCAACCATAATTGTGTAACTTGATTTTTGAGTTACAAATGCGTGGGTAAGGGTTTAGCACTGCTAAACCCCTACGAAAAATCTATATGTATCGAGATTTTCGTGAATTGGTATGAGATATCCAAAAAAGGAAATTTCCGGCAAATAGGAATAATAAGAATTGTCAGGGGGAGAAAGTTTATCTCTCCCTTATTTTGTAGGAAACTGTGACTCCCAGAGCGGAAGGCAATGGGGAAAATATATCAAAGAAAATGTGAATGCTATTTGTCAAATCTGATATCAATAACAGTTGCATTGAAGTTGTAGTTAAAACCTTCTAACTCAAATGGCATACCAATTTTTACTTTACTGCTACCTAGAACTAGTCCGCTTTCAGTGCTTTTGGCTTTACCTTCTAAGGTCAAAAGCATATCTGTACTAAAATTGTTGGTCTTTGGATCTGGCAATTCTTTAACAGTGCCATCAGGTTGGAAAACATTGACTGTTCTAGGTAGCTGTTGAACGGATTTAATCTGAATCTGTCCATAGGGTTGATTGCGGATAATTACATCAGTTTTCCCGCCTTTTTTTAAGCCATTGTTAAATAATTGCTCAGGATCACGTACATTCAAACCACGAACTACTAAGTCTACTTCTATGGGTACTATTTTCTCACCGACTTGGGCAAGACCCAAGCTAGATAAGATGGTAGACAAGATAACAAATATAACTAGCAGAGTTACCAGCGCAGCACCTAAATCTAAGAGGTTGATTTTGCCGAACAAACGACCTTTTGAATCTAAAATAGCCATAAAAAGTTTTCCAAGATAATAGCGAAGTAATTGATTGTAGCAAGAAGGTTTTCGATAGAAACGGCAATTTTCCCTATTTGGTAATAACTCAAAGCATCCGGGGGGTGCGGTTATGCGACAGTTTATCACGAGTTCGTAAGTTCCGAGGAGCGATCGCTAACCCTCAAACTTTTACTTGTTAAGACTGATGCACCTAGAAAGTAAAATCTAGTGTTTAAGCCTATCTCTAGAGGGAATCCCTAGTCCCACCTAGTTCGGTAGATTTGCGTAAGGATTATCTGTGTAACAACTCTTTGGTATTGAGTTAAGAATGCAACTTAGAATACTCTAAATCCGTCTCACAATTTGTCCGATCATTTTATGTACTCCCGAAATAATCTTCAAAGCGTATTATGTTCAACTGGAAAAGTTTTGTTGCAAATTACTCTCGGTGGCGGCGTTGCTGGTTTTATCCGCTAATTTCAGTGGTAGTCGCCCTGAGTCTGTGCCTAAGTACACCCTTGCCTGGAAGAACTTTAGACTTCTTGCCTCTTATATTGCAGGGAGTCCAGGTACTTCAGCTTTCTAATATATCCGATCGCCAGGAAACTGATATTGGTAAGCAGATTAATCAAGAAATACTGGGGAGTAAAGTCAAACTTTACCGAAATTCTGAAGTTAATAGCTATGTAGAACAAATTGGTCGGCGTTTAGCAGCTAATAGCGATCGCCCCAATCTTCCCTTTACTTTCCAAGTAGTTGACGATAATGCTATTAATGCCTTTGCCACGTTAGGAGGTTATGTATATGTCCACACGGGTTTGCTGAAAGCCGCCGATAATGAAGCGGAACTCGCAAGTGTCATCGCCCATGAAATTGGTCACATTGGCGGGAAACACCTGGTTAAACAGATGCGGCAAAGAGCGATCGCTAGTGGTTTAGCAAGCGCAACTGGTTTAGATCGCAATACAGCCGTGAATATTGGTGTAGAACTTGCCTTGAATCGTCCCCGTAGTCGTCAAGATGAATTTGATGCCGATAAAAGAGGCTTAAGAACTTTGACACGCGCTGGTTATGCCCAGTCTGCAATGGTTTCTTTTATGCAAAAGCTGCTGAAAAAGGGTGGTTCTGTGCCGACATTCTTGAGTACACACCCCGGAACCAGCGATCGCATTAATGGCCTCAAAAGTGCAATTAAGTCCCAACCTAGTAATGCAAATTATGGGCTGGATAATGCTAGTTATAAAGCGAATATTCGACCATTAGCGAGGTCTTAAGGGTATTGACCATTGGTTATTCCCCTCATTTCCCCATCTCGAATGTTGCTCAATTCTGATTACGGCGATCAACTCTGACTTTGGCTGGATCAACGTTAATTACTACCTCTTCTAAAGGCAAGACACGGAGATGGCTTCTAAAAATATTAACTTGATAAACCAAGTTATTTGTCACATCCAGTCCAGTCAACCAGCCACTTCGGGGATGATAAGCACCAGTATCTATATCTAGCCATCCCTGCCCTTGTGCCAGTTTACCAGGAGAAACACCCGGCAGAGTAAAGGTAATAGTATGACCGATGATAATTTGCTTATCTGGGAAGTAGGGTTTTTTGATACTGTGAAATTCCTCTCGTATCCAGCACAGTTGATCGGCAGTTTGTTCTTTCACAGACTTGGAAGGGTCAACACCAGCATGAGCTAACCAAATATCCCCCAAGTCAAGATACGTAGGCAAAGTTTTTAACCAATCTAGATGGTCGTCGGGGATTGTAGCCTCGTGATAACTGGCTACGGTAGCTTGCCCTCCACCATACAACCATGCTTGCATCGTCGAGGAGGAAGTCCTTTCGTTGGTGAGAATGTTTAATAACATTTGCTCATGATTTCCTAGCAAACACGCATAGTTATTTTGCTTGACAAAATTAACTACTTGTGCGCTGTTGGGTCCACGATCAATTAAGTCTCCCAGAAAATAGATTTTATCATCTGAGGTGGGGGCGATCGCCTCCAACAATGTCATCAAACCTTCATAGTGTCCATGTACATCCCCAATTACAATTCGTCTGGGGCTATTTTCGCTCATTGTTCTTAGCTTTAATAATTTTGGCTAATACTTTTGCTACAGTTTAAGCTGTCTGGTTTCCGTAGTGAAAGGTAAAAACACTGGATAAGTTTTATTTTAATTTAATTATTCGCCCAGTGAATAAAGTTGACTTATGATAGGTATCGGGTATAGTAAAGACCTTTTACGACAATTTAAGAATCAGCAAATTTCATCCACGTTGTTAGCTTAGAATTTAAGCTGTTGCTGTATTGCTTACTTTCAATTTTACAATGTCTAAAGATTTCTCTACTGATATTAGTTCGCGCATCTGCAACCACATGAATGATGATCATGCTGATGCCGTAATTCTTTATGCTAAGGCTTTTGGCGGTATAACAGATGCGTTCGCAGCCCAAATGGTGTCAATTGATGCACAGGGTATGGATTTAACAGCACAAGTCAATGGGGAAGCTGTGCCAGTTCGCATTCAGTTTGATCATGTTTTAGCAGATGCGGAAGATGCTCATCAAACTCTGATTGCAATGGTGAAGCAAGCGCGAGTCAAGGCTAAGTAGAAAATCACAAAGTAATTTACACTGGTTTTCAATTGAATAGACGACACGCGTAGGGGCACAATATATTGTGTCCCTACATTAATTTGTAAATAGCGAGGCGTAAATAAATTAAAGTTTGTAGTAAGGACTTTAGTCCTTGTTTTGAGCGATTCATCGCTCAAAACAAACTAGAATTTTATTTGATGTTTAATATCTATGCAGAAGATTCGGTTTGTGGATTTATTTTCAGGAATAGGGGGAATTAGATTAGCTTTTGAACAGGCGGCTCATTCTTTAGATATAGAAACTGAATGCGTTTTAAGCAGCGAAATCAATACAAATGCTCAATTAGTTTATGAAAAAAACTTTGGTCAAGCAGCTTTAGGTGACATTCGATTAATTGAGAAACTACCAGAACATGAATTTTTATTAGCTGGATTTCCTTGTCAATCTTTTTCTCACGCTGGCAAAAAAGAAGGGTTTGGGGATACGCGAGGTACACTATTTTTTGAAATAACAAGATTACTTGATACTTATAAACCACAAGCTTTTATTTTTGAGAATGTCCGAGGTCTTTATAGTCATGATCAAGGGCAAACCTTAGCAACGATTAAGCATGAAATTCAAAAAAGAGGTTATAGTTTTCATGCTTTTTTACTTAATAGTGCAAACTTTGGCTTACCGCAAAATCGTGTCCGCATTTATCTGGTAGGAATTTTAGATGCTTCTCCAACTTTTGAATTAATTTCTGATGTGGGGTTTAAAGATTCCCATTCATATAATCCTCAGCAGTTATCTTTGTTTTACCCTTCAGAAAAATCTGTGACTGTTGCTGACATTTTGGAAAGTAATCCAGATGAAAAGTATGATTGCTCACCAAAGTTTGTCAATGCATTGAAACGAATATTTAATCATGATTTAAATCGCTTACATGGGATCAGGCTGATTGATTATCGCGGTGGAAACTCTATTCATTCCTGGGATTTAGGATTGCGTGGCGAGTGTAGTGCCGAGGAAATTGAACTGATGAACCGTTTCATCTTAAAGAGACGGAATAAAGAATTTGGACAGGAACAAGATGGTAAACTCTTAACTCAGGAGCAAATAGCTAGTTTTTGTGAACATCCCAATTTAGGGGAAATTTTGAATTCCCTGGTTACAAAAAAATATCTAAAGCTTATTAATGATAAATACAAACCTCTATCGGGTAATTTTTCATTTGAAGTTTATAAATTTGTAGATCCAAATAAAATTTCGGTAACGTTGGTTGCTAGTGATGCCAATAGATTAGGAGTTTATCACAATCAGAGAGTGCGGCGATTAACTCCGCGAGAAGCTGCAAGACTGCAAGGTTTTCCTGATAGCTTTATACTTCATCCCCATGATGATAAGGCTTATTATCAACTGGGAAATTCTGTGAGTATTAATGTAGTAAAAGCTGTAGCTCAGGAAGCGATCGCCTTTTACTCTCTAGCATTTATGCCATCTCCAGCAACCCTATCCCAAGCAGCAATTTCAGCTTGATATGCTGGATCTTTAGAATCCTGCTTGAGCGCTATAATCATTTCTGCTGCTAAAATTCGGCGGCGGTGTTCTGCCAGCAGCTTATTGATGTATGCACTACGATTTCCTTGTACATACTGATCCACAAATTGTAAAATGTCTTCTTCTAAGCTAATTGTGACTTTAAGCATCTGGATGAATTTTTAGGATTACTATTTAGGATGATTTTATCATCATATAATTTGCCAAGTCTTAATATCAATCCTCTGTCTGCAATAACCAAAAGCCGCTGTAAGTCATCCCAGAATCATCGGGTTGCACTAACAAAAAATGCAATCCTCGGCAATGCTTTTTTCGCTGTTCAAATGTTTGGGCTGCTGTTGTAACTTCTGGATCTTCAAAAGTGGCAACAATCCATCTATCTACCAAGCCAGCTTCTAATATCAAGCCATTCGGTGCGCCAGAAATATAGTTTAAAGCCACAGGACGGGCTTGCTGCAACCACCGTGCTAGGGGCATCGATCGCCTTCCACCATAAATTATCACACCAGGGACGGGGACTGTTGACGCTAAACCTAAATTGATGGGTTTGAGACGTTCTGGGATGTGCAGAATGGGAATGGGGCGATCGCTAAATCTCGTTTCTACATCATTAGCAGTTAGAGTTGCAAAACGCCATTGTTCTCCCCAAAGGTTTTCTGATAATGGTGCTGGGGGTGGTTTATCCAGCGCTGAAGGATATTGCTTTTCTTGTAACCACTGCTTCAATGCCAAAGTGTGGCGGGTAGGTTCGACATTAATACCTAAATTGCGTCCAGCCGCCTCAATTAAACTTAGTGACTGAGGACGAAATACCTGAATCACATCCGGCAACTTTTCCCCAGAGGCTAGCTCAAGTTGAGCAGCAACCCAATTTGAATTTGCTGCTGACTGGAGACAGGTGGCTTCATACTCAAAACTGCGAGTTGCGTCACAAATCAACAACTCCCATAAAATTTGTCCAGATGCATCTGCCAACGGACGACGATAAAAATCAATCTGCCAAATTTTCATAGGTGGCGAGTCAATACGGTTGGGTTAAAGGAAGAGACGCGATAAATCGCCGTCTCTACCAAGGACTTATTATTTTAGGTGTAGCTATAGGTTGGGTTTTACGACCTTCAGACCAACCTACAAATTTTCTCAGAGGTTCAACATCCATGCTCATACCATTTCACTTTAATAATGATACAAATACGTTGGTAGGGGCATGGCAATGCCATGCCCCTACGAGAAATCTATGTGTATCAAGGTTTTCGTGAAATGGTATCAGAGGTTCAACGTCCATGCTGATCTTCCCATGCCCAATGCCCCATGCCCCATACCTAATTTAAAAAGCCTGAATCCATTCTTTGACAGAATACTCAGTCCAGATGCCATTTTTCCAGTAGGGGTCATTTTCAATCAACTGGCGGACGGTGGCTTCGTCTTCGGCTTCGTAAATCCCAAAAACTTTTGTGACATCCTTGGTGGGGCCAATAGTAATCAGCACACCGGATTCCTTTTGTTTTGCTAATCCGTCTAAATGAGCTTGACGGTGGGGGGTACGTTTTTCGAGAACGTCTTCGCAATAAGTTCCCCAGACTACATATTTAGGCATAACTGCTTGTTACTCCTACTGATTAATCTATAAAAAAAGGTTAGTATCATGCCAAGCTCAAAATTTAGACTCACTTTGTTGCCTCAACCAATCACGAAAACTAGCATGATAAAAACTATAATGTATTTCTGCTGCTATTGATTCTAAATTTAAAAACTCTCGCCACTTGTCTAAAATTACCTTGATTTCATATTCATCTGCATCTAATCTTTCTGCGATCGCTTCTATTGATATTGCTTGCTCTTCAACTAAGATATTTAACACCTGTAAAGCCATTGGTTGCTGTTTACTGGTTGCTAAATTCATTTTTTCTAAGTGATTTTGGTAATAGAGTTGTAAATTTTGGGGGTAAATATCCTCATTAATAGCTGCTAAGATTTCCCTAACATACATAAAGTTAGTTTCATCTTGGCTAATCTGCGTTAATAATTGATGATTAATATTGGGAGAATTTAAATAACTTTTAATATATTCCTGGATATCAGCGCGATTTTGTTCAGGGTAATTTGATAAATCTAAAGATTGGGCTGGAGTTTCAATTAATAAACCTGATTTATCTGTCAAAAAAGGACGACGGCTAAGGATAAAATAAACTTTTTCGGGTAGATAACGGGGTAAATAGAAAATATTTGAGCCGCGTGGTTGATTGTTGAGATCAATGCGATCGCAGCCATAAATTATAATAATTAACCGTTGTTTTGGTTGCAATCTATCGCTGATTTGTTGCAGTAATAACGATAAAAAACCACTATTTTCTGTGGTAGAATCAGAAAAGTTAGATGTAATATTGTTTCGACTCGGCTCAACACAAGTTTTACTACCTTGATGTTGAGCAATTTCTATTAATTGAGTGCAAATCGTCGTCAGAAATTCCTCAGCGCGATTTTTCCCCGCAATTTCGACATTGTAATAGGCAACTCCGGGATTTTGGCTGACATAATGGGCAAGAATAGCACTTTTACCCATCCCTGCATCCCCAATCACAGTAAAATAACCCTTGGGTTTGCTTATGAAGAACTCTTGAATAGCCTGAAAAACAAAATCACGACCGCAAAATAAGCGAGTTTTTTCAAATATTAAGGCTTTAAACTCT
>JBBSCU010000010.1:0-40196 GCA_038249935.1 Chroococcales cyanobacterium | reverse complement strand
CGTACCAAGTGTTGCTTATTGGAGATTTAGACTAATTGCAATTACCTAAAATCCCTATTAGGGATTGAAACGGGTGGGGAACATTCACTAACTTCTTAGCCTATAAATTGCAATTACCTAAAATCCCTATTAGGGATTGAAACACTCCAATAGTTGGTGCCATTCCAACGCTGGAGCTAATTGCAATTACCTAAAATCCCTATTAGGGATTGAAACTTCATTTATTATAACAGTCGCTGATGACTAGTGCAATTGCAATTACCTAAAATCCCTATTAGGGATTGAAACAGCTTTTGGCTGTGTGAGTAGAGGACAAGCAAGACATTGCAATTACCTAAAATCCCTATTAGGGATTGAAACAAGATTTCTCGGCAGCTAACAAATCGGGGGATAAGGGGCGATCGCTATATTAAAATTAACAAGAGTTCGATAATTTCTGATGACTGTTTTTAAATATTTTTCTAAATAATTTTAGGTTTCGTTTTTTCACTTGTTACATATTTCAGTAATTATACGGTAATAAGTATAGATATAGTCAAATTATTATAGATTAAGTATTTTAGTAATTTTCTAATCTAAATTTTTAGAATTTTCAATTAAATACATTAGAAAATATATACAGATTAAAGTATATGGAACAGCCACTTATATCTATTGTAATTGCAACATATAATAGGGCCTCAAGTTTACGTAGCTACAGTTTTCCAGCGATCGCTAAACTCAACTATCCAAACTATGAGGTAGTAATAGTTGATGATGCCTCAACAGACGATACAGAAAGCTTTCTCAAGACTGGTGACGAGAATATAAAAAACCTGCTTATTCTACGAAATAATCAGAACAAAGGAGCTTGCTATTCTAGAAATCTCGGTGTTGCTCACGCCAAAGGTGAGATTGTCGTCCTGATGGACGACGATGTGAGTCCATTCCCTGATTGCTTTAATGAATTAATCAAAATCTACACAGAAGATCCAGATGTCATGACTATTTGGGGATGTATTTACGAACGTGGTGGTTCTAGCAAAGGAACAACAACATTTGGTACTGGTAGCCTCTGGTCATTACGACGAAAAATCTTTGATCATTTTCGCTTCGATACAAATCTTCGATATTTTAGAAGCAGTGCTTGCGACGAACACGAGTTAGCACGACGAATACAAAAGCATGGTTTCAAGATTATTAAAGCTAAAACAGCCAAAGCAGATCATTTCCAGGCTCCTGCTGAAAACAGAATCTGGAGAGGACTAGGCGGAGATTTGAATCACCTTTATGAAAAGTTGAAATATGGCTCTATTTTCCAGTACTATGGCTTATTAATTCTTGGGGTTTTCTTGATGCTAAAACGACTACTGACAAAAGTAGAATTGAATAAAAATTGGGATAATCATCCTTATCATCAAGTTCTGCAAACACCCAATCGTCTATTTGTATTTATCAAAGAACGACAATTTTCTCTAGCTGCAAAATGGTTCTTTTATATTCTGATAGATATTCCGTTCCGAGCAAAAACTAAGGGAATTACCGAGTCATTTGCTAAAACCTACAGCACTAAATGGCCTGCATAATATTGTCTATCTTCTGCTGAGTTTATCGAGTTGGTGGAATTTTAGCAAATCAAACAGACTACCTCACTTAAACTTCATTCCTTATTAGACATCTCCAGAAATTAAATATGCGTTATGCAGAACCCTTGTAGAGACGCGAAATTTCGCGTCTCTACATTCATTATCGGAGATGTCTATTCAATTAAGTTTTTTCTTCCGTGTTCCTGGCCACGGCGACCAGTATCTTCTGGGATGTTATTACCGCCACTTTCTATACGTCTGCGTACCCGTGCGATCGCTGGGACTTTTCCTCCTAGCCTAGTGGCATGGATCTAATTGGCTGCATCAGCATATAGCCGTTTATTTTAGCCATTCCAATATGGAATTTCTTAAATTTCAATAATAGACCAACAAAATCTTAATGTTCAGCAATTTTCCTGAATAAAAAGTAATATTAACTTTATATAAAACTGTTTTGTAATCGTAATGCCAATCGATAAATATTAGGTCATGGGTGCAAGATGCAAAGATATTTGAAAGTACTGAGACTATTTTGGAGTACTGCGATCGCAGCTGAGTTGGAGTATCGCATTAACTTCGTTATAGCTACCATCAGTAGCTTGGGCAATCTTGTCGGCAGCCTCTTTGGACTATTCTTATTTTACCGCACTGGCTACAGTTTTAGTGGCTGGTCATGGGAAGCAGCTTTAGTAGTTCTAGGAATTTTTACCTTGCTGCAAGGGTTTTCTGCCACTTTTCTAGCGCCAAACTTAAATCGCATTGTCCGCCATGTCCAAGAAGGCACATTAGACTTTGTATTATTGAAACCTATTCGCAGTCAGTTTTGGCTTTCCACCCATACCCTTTCACCTTGGGGAGTGCCGGATTTAGTTTTTGGTAGCATGATTATTGGCTACGCAGGTAAACGCCTCGGCATCAGAATAGACAACTATCTATTTAGTCTAGTGCCGTTGTTTTGCGGCTTGGTAATTCTATATAGCTTGTGGTTTATACTGGGTTCTCTGAGTATCTGGTTTGTAAAAATATACAATGTTACTGAAGTATTGCGGGGTTTATTAGAAGCTGGACGCTATCCAATTGCAGCATATCCCCCTACTTACCGCTTTTTCTTCACCTTTGTAATGCCAGTGGCTTTTTTAAGTACTGTACCAGCCGAAGTAATGCTGGGTCGAAGTGAAATTAGCTGGTTGATAGGTGCGGCAATATTGGCAGTTGTGCTATTTTTCGTTTCCACCTGGTTTTGGCGGTTTGCATTGCGGTTTTATACTAGTGCTTCAAGTTAAGGGCAACTTCTACTAATTTTTACGTTACATACTCCACCAAGCAGGTTTTAGCAATGTGATTCGCTTTTACACTGGGCTATGGATAGGTGGTTGGATGGCAATCTTTCTATATTAATTCTGTAATCTAAAGTGCCACACCAGTAGAATGCGTTATACCATTTCACTTTAATAAAGTTACAAATGCGTGAGTAAGGATTTAGCACTGCTAAACCCCTACGAAAAATCTATATCTATATGTATCAAGATTTTCGTGAATTGGTATTAGCCATAGGCATAACGCACCGTACAAAATAAGAAGCTAACAATTAATCAACTTCCCATTTTCTTCTGCCCCCCTGCCTAGCTCCTGCCAAACACACTGCCAAGGGCACGCGCCATATTTTGCGGCTGCATCGCATCCATTGCGGCGGTGGGTTCATAGCCGCAGTGAACCATACAATCGGCACACTTGGGATTACCACTAGCACGGCCATATTGACTCCAGTCAGTTTCTCCTAGTAATTCCTTAAAGGTAGAGTAATAACCTTCGTTCAGCAGATAGCAAGGTTTTTGCCAACCGAGAACGCTATAACTAGGGCTACCCCAAGGCGTGCATTCGTAGTCTTTCTCACCAGTCAGAAAATCAAGAAACAGGGGATTGTGATTGAAATTCCAGTTTTTTTCCCCAGCTTTGTATGGAGCCAGAATTTCCCGGAAGAGAGCGCGGGTTTGTTCACGGTGGAGAAAATGATTTTGATCTGGTGCCCACTCGTAACTGTAACCCGGAGAAATCATCATTCCGTCAGTATTTAGTGTTTCTAGAAAGTCGAAGAACTCTTGCATATCTTTGGGTTTAGTTCCCTCAAAGATAGTGGTATTTGTAGTCACCCGAAAGCCTTTAGCTTTAGCGGCGCGAATAGCTTTGACAGCAATATCAAAAACACCTTTGCGATCGACACAATGATCGTGCAACTCCCGCATCCCATCCAGGTGGATGCTAAAAGTCAAATAAGGAGAAGGCTGAAACTTATCTAAGCTTTTTTCTAACAACAAACCATTGGTACACAAGTAAATATATTTCTTGCGCTCAATTAATCCCCGAACAATTTCATCAATTTGGGGATGTAGTAGAGGTTCTCCCCCAGGAATTGAGACAACCGGTGCGCCACACTCTTCCACTGCGGCAAAACACTGTTCTGGGGTGAGATTTTGCTTTAATATTTCCGTTGGATGCTGAATTTTACCACAACCAGTACAAGCGAGATTGCATCGAAAAAGAGGTTCCAACATCAATACTAAAGGAAAGCGTTTACGTCCTTTCAAACGTTGAGTAACAAGATACTTCCCAATATCCATAGCTTGTTGTAGATTAACTGCCATTGTTGCGATCGCTCCTCTTTTAAATATAAAAACACCACAGGAAAACATCAAACCTTAATTATCTAAATTCTCCGCGTACCTTTGCGCTTCCCTCCGCGCCCCTTTGCGTTTAAATTCCGCCCTCAATTCCACCTCAATTCCACTACATTTCCCATTTGACATACCCCTGAGCAACAAACCAATCCACAGCCTCCTTAAGTGCCCCTCTCAACGAAGATTGAGGTAAACCCAACTCTCGTACAGCCTTTGCAGCATCGTAATACATAGGTTGTTTCGCCATCCGAACGCCCTCCAATGGCACTGAGGGCGATTTCCCCAGGGGTGCGAGAATCTTTTCATCAACCCAGGCAACACTAAGGGGCAACCAAGCGGGTACTGTTCGTTGAGGTGGCATCAAGCCTGTGATATCAGCGAGTTGTTCGAGTAGTTGCTTGAGACTGAGGTTTTGATGACCTAAGATATAGCGATCGCCTGATTTACCTCGCTGCAAAGCTAGTAAATGTCCCCATGCCACATCTCGCACATCGATAAAATTCAAACCAGTATCTAAATAAAACGGCATTTGCCGTCGTAAAAACCGTAATATTATATCACCCGTCGGCGTAGGTTTGATATCTAACGAGCCAATGGGACTACTGGGATTGACAATAACTACTTCTTGACCTGTACCAACGGCTTGCATCGCTTCTTGTTCAGCCAAAAACTTCGACTTTTTGTAGTTACCCACCAACTTTTCTAAGGGACTTTGATGTGTTTCATCGACGACTTGGCCAGATGATCCTACCCCAATTGCCGCCACCGAACTCGTGTAGACAGTGCGCTCAACGCCAGCTTTGCGAGCTGCTGCTAACACATTGCGCGTACCCAGAACATTATGACGATGAAGTAATTCCTTATCTGTTTGCCACAGGGAATAATGGGCTGCTACATGAAATAGGTATTGACAACCTTTCATCTGTTGCCAGAGATTTGGTGAATTCAAATCGCCTTTAACAATTTCCACTTCCAAGCCGCGTAGATTCTCCAAATTGCTGCTAGGACGTGCCAGCGCTTTGACAGCATATCCCTGTTGTAGGAGCAACCGTACAAGGTGGGCACCAATAAAACCCGTACCTCCCGTAACAAAAACCTGCATCAACCTGTCCCCCTCTTCTTAAATCTGGGAAACCAATCATCCAAAATGGCGTAGACTACTGGCACGACAATCAAACTGAGGATAGTTGAAGTTATTAGTCCACCAGCGATCGCTACAGCCATAGGCGATCGTAACTCGGAACCGGCACCAAAACCTAAGGCGATCGGTAGCATCCCTAAAATAGTTGAGGCGGTGGTCATGATAATTGGTCTGAGGCGCACTGTTCCGGTGTTGAGGATCGCCTCGGTGCGTTCTAAGCCAGCGTTGCGTAACTGGTTGATGTAATCCACAAGCAAAATCGCATTTTTGTTTGCCAGCCCCAGCAAAAAGACGAAACCGATCAGTGAGATCATCCCAAAGTCGCTTTTGGTGATCAGTAGCGCCAACATTGCCCCCACTAGCGCCAAAGGTAAAGAGACACCAATAACCAAAGGATCTACCCAGCTTTTGAACAACAAAATTAGTACCACAACAATGCACAGGGCAGATAGAGCTAGAGTAGTCCCGAAACTGCTAAAAACCTCACCTTGGCTAGCAGAATCTCCTCCTAAATTTAAGGAAACATTAGAGGGTAACACCGCGTTTGCTTCAGCTACCACTTTGTCAGTGGCATCACCCAAGGATAGATCCTTGCCAAGATTAGCACTGACGTAGGCCACTCGCTGATTATTCAGACGCTCGATCTGAAAAACCTTGCCCTGTGGATTCGTTTCCCCTGTAACTGTGACATCAGCGAATCCGGGTAGCCTCTGAATCCTTTCTTTAATCGCTTTGACTGCTTTGCTCAGAGCTTGGAGATTATCACCTTTTAATGCTAGTTGCAGAGGTTTTTGACCACCGGAATCGACAAATTGAATATCTTCGACACTGGTAGTTACCCCAGAAATGATCGGTAAAGTGGAGCGGAATTCGTCTTGTAGTTCCGCAGTCGTGATGTTGCGGTCTTCTTTTAACTTTATATATAGTATTCCTTTGTTCGGCTGACCCTCACGAGAACCAACAGTAGTAAATACCGTTTCAACTGCTGGTGATTTTCTGACTACATCTTCTAGTTTTTTAGCAACCTCAAGAGAATCATTCAAAGGGTTAGGAATTGGGAACTGGACACTCGGATTTATTGCCTGTCTTTCTGCTCCACTAGGGATACTTGGCAAAGGAGCCGTATAAGCAATATTGAATTCGCCGCGATCTAATTTAGGAATAAACCCTTTAGGAATTAGTGGAATCAACGCTATCCCGGCGATGAAGCTGAAGACAGCTAACCCGATAACTATTTTCCGGTGATTCAAAGACCAACTGAGCAAATTTCTATAAGATTGGGTAAACGCTACCCAGATTTTTGCTTCCTGACGCGGGGAGAGCGAGGATTTAGGTTTCAGCCAGTAAATAGCCAGAACTGGCGATAAAGTCCGAGCAACTAGCATCGAAGCAAGCATCGCTGCTGAAACAGTGATGCCGAATGGCTTGAAAAACTGCCCGATTACCCCACCCATCAAACCTATGGGCAGAAAAACCGCTACTGCTGTCAAGGTGGCGGCGGTGACTGTCAACCCAATCTCATTTGTCGCTAAAAGCGCTGCTTGACGAGGAGTTTCCCCATCTTCAATGTGTCGCATGATGTTTTCCACATCCACGATCGCATCATCGACAATACTACCAATCACCAAAGCTAAAGCCAGCAACGTAATCGTTTCCAAGTTAAATCCGAAAATTGCCATGACGATAAACGTCGCCAACAAAGATGTCGGAATCGCTAAAGCAGAGATGAGAGTTGCCCGCCAACTCCATAAAAAAGGAAAAATTACCACTATCGACAATACGATGGCTTCCATTAGGGCATCAATTGTTGACTTGGTAGCTTGGCGGATATATTCTGCTTGGGTGGCAGCTAGGGTGAGTTTTACGTCTTTGAGGCTAGAACGCAGCCTTTGGACTTCTTTCTCGACTCGACTCACTACTTCTAAGGTGTTGGCACTGCCGCGTTTGATCACCTGAAATGCCAGTGCATTTTGACCGTTAAACCGCACTAAAGTTGCTCCGGCTTGGGGAAAAGCCGCTGCTGATGGATTTTGGGGAAGAGTTGCAGTAGCACCGCCCAGCAGTGATACTTTTAAGACTCCTGGTAGTTTAGCGATCGCCCTCACAATTTCATCTTGCGCCAACTTAGTCAAGTCTGTAAGATTCTTTGAGGGACTCTCAATGGCATAACTAATGGCGGCTGACTCGTTCAGGTTCAAGGGAATAATTTTAGAGGTCGCTCCCTGGGGCAGAGTCAATTGCTTGAGGGTAGTTTCAACTTCTTTAGTCGATGTTTCTAAATTTGTCCCAACGGCAAAAGCAAGACTAACGGCAGTTTGACCAGGATAGGTGGATGAGCGGATATTCTCCAATCCTTCTAAAGAGCGGAGGCGTTCTTCTAAAGGTTTGGTGAGCTTCGCTTCTGTATCCAAGGCATTTGTCAGAGGGGCTGTAGCATTCACGACTACTACAGGGAAGGTAATATCTGGAAACAAAGCATATTTGAGAGAACTGAAAGCTAGAACACCAGCTACCGTTACGGCAATCCAAAAACTCACTGTCAGCCACGAGAATTGAATCGCCAATTTGGAAATATTGAAGAATTCTCGTGCGGATTTGGGGCTATGAAGCTTTACCATTTTGGTGGAAAATTATTGTGCGGGTGACACAATTATTAATCTTGCTACAGAAATCGCTTTCGGTTTGCGAGTTTTGGTCACTACCAAATGGCAATAATATCACTTAATTGTCACTTAAATCTGACCCAATCTTTGAAGAGTGCCGAGATACCTTTTTTGCTTACGGGCTATTTGCGATCGCCCTCGGCATTCTCCAGTTAATACCCGAACGCAAATTCCAAAATATCGAGAGCGCTAGTGCCTAATTTTTTACCCATAGATACAATTTTAGTGCCTCAGGGAGCAGAATATAAAGCTGTGTGTCGCGGATTAAGCGGCATGACTGGCTCAATCCCAACGGTAGCAGCCATACCTGTTGGGATGAAGCCTTTACTTAAATATTTGCAACAATCCCAAGTCAATGGGCAATTTCTAGCTGCAAAATCGAGAGTGCTGATAATGGGTTTATGTGGCAGCTTAAGCGATCGCTACACAGTTGGCGATATTGTGTTGTATGAGGATTGTGTTTATCAGGGGAAACGGCAAGAATGCGATCGCTCTTTCACAGCACAATTGCACTCAGCAATCAGCACTCCCCACTCCCCACTCAATTTAGTCAAAGCATTGACAAGCGATCGCGTAATTTGGTCTTTCACTGAAAAACGCCGTTTGGGTGAGACTTTAGCGGCTGATGTTGTTGATATGGAAGGATTTACCGCCTTGGAGTTTTTTAATTCGGCTGGGGTTGCGGTGGCAATATTGCGAGTAGTTAGCGACGATTGTCAGCATGATATCCCCGATCTCACCCTAGCAATCAACTCTGATGGTTCCCTGCGTCCTTTGCCCGTAGCGATCGCATTGCTTCGGCAACCTCTAGCTGCTACTCGCCTAATTCGAGGTTCATTAAAAGCCCTAAAGGTGTTAGAGCAAGTTACAAATCTAGTTTTTTCTGGCTATAAACCAACACAGTTCAGTTAGAACCCAATACGCTTGGATTAAGGTTCTGTTTGCGGTATAGCGGTTCCCACTCAGATGCGGTACAAAATTATATCGCAAGGTGTAGGGGCACGGTATACCGTGCCCCTACGGGTGTACCTCACGTAAACGAGAACCGCTATGTGCGCGGCACGAAACACAAAAAAAGGGATAAGCCCAAAAGCCTATCCCCTGAAAAATCAACTAATCAATGTATCAAGTTCCACTCGTCCAAGAATTGATGTACTCAATTTGATCTGCTGTTAGGCTATCAATCGTAATACCAATAGCTTGCAACTTCAACCGAGCAATTTCTTGATCAACTTCAACAGGAATTGAGTGCAAACCTGGTTCCAACTTACCTTTATTCTTCACCAGGTATTCACAAGCCAAAGCTTGGTTAGCAAAACTCATATCCATTACCGCGCTGGGGTGTCCTTCAGCCGCAGCCAGGTTAATCAAACGTCCTTGTCCCAGAACGACAACTGATTTACCATTTTTCAGCTTGTATTCTTCCGTGAAAGGACGAACTTCTTTGACTTCCTTAGCATTTGCAGCCAAGTATTTCAAATCAAGTTCCAAATCAAAGTGACCAGAGTTACAAACGATCGCACCATCTTTCATCGCATCGAAGTGTTCACCGCGAACGACGTGCTTGTTACCAGTCACAGTGATAAAAATATCACCTTCGGGTGCAGCTTTAGCCATTGGTAGGACGCGGAAACCATCCATTACGGCTTCAATTGCCTTGATGGGGTCGATTTCGGTGACGATGACGTTAGCACCCATCCCACGGGCGCGAAGGGCTGTACCTTTACCACACCAGCCATAACCGACGACAACAATGTTTTTACCAGCCAACAAAATATTTGTGGCGCGGATAATGCCATCTAGGGTTGATTGCCCAGTACCATAGCGATTATCAAAGAAGTGCTTGGTGTCGGCGTCGTTGACGTTGACTGCGGGGAAGGTGAGAACGCCATCTCTAAACATGGCACGTAATCGCACGATACCAGTGGTGGTTTCTTCGGTACTACCAATCAAATCAGCAATTTGGTGTTGGCGGTGTTGGATTAAAGCCGCAACCACATCGCTACCGTCATCAACAATAATGTTGGGGCGATGATCTAAAGCTATTTGGACGTGGCGGTTATAAGTTTCGTTATCTTCGCCTTTTTGAGCAAAGACAGGAATTTCATGATCGAGGACGAGGCTAGCGGCTACGTCATCTTGAGTTGATAGGGGATTGCTAGCAATTAAAACAGCATCTGCACCACCGGCTTTCAGAGCGATCGCCAAATGTGCTGTTTCTGTTGTAATGTGGGCGCAAGCTACAAAGCGTAAACCAGCGAAGGGTTTTTCTATGGCGAAGCGATCGCGGATTTGCCCTAAAACTGGCATTTCCCGTCCAGCCCATTCAATGCGCTGTCTACCCAAGGGAGCTAGGGCGAGGTCTTTAACCTCGTGCTTTAATCGGGAAGAAATTGCAGTCATGAAAAGTTACCTCAAAAAATTAAAAAAGGTGCGTAAAATTTACGCCCTCTACTACGTTATTCTACCACTGGCGATTTTTGCTTGAAAAAAAGCAAATCATTAGTCAATAGTTCTCAAAAATAGCTTGACGCTTGATTAGTCTAGTATCAACTTCATCCCCAGGTTCTTCCTTTTTGTTTTATCTTTGGTAAGATTCAGACTTTTATCCGCCTCAATTTTAATTCTAGTTATATTGTCATCTGTCTAAAGATAGATAATAAGCAAATAAATATAAAAATTTCATCATCTAAAGGGAAAACCTCAACTTTAGATAGGTACATTTACTCAAAGTAATTGCGGAGGATGGTTTATATAAGTAATTAGTAGTAAATTTTACTCAAGGAGGTGTTTGAGTGCGCTTTCAATTTTTGGCGTTGGCTTTGCCCGCCGTAGGCATCGCTAGTTCAATAGCCATAGTTACTGTATCTGTGCCAAGAGCCACAGCCCAGATTCCTTTTTTACCGCAGCTGCAAGCTCCCAGCAGTTTGAGTAATGATTCAAATAATAGAGTTGTTTCAGGCTGGATTTATTTAGATGGTCGTCCGTTATTTCAGATCGCGGCATCAAAAACCAACTTTCCTGAGCGTTCAGAAGACATCCAAAAAAAGTTGCAGAAAATTGGTCAAAATTACTTTCAGTCACCAGCAAAAACAGCAGTCAAGGTAGAAGTTCGGGAAGTAAATGAATTACCAGTAATTTATGTCAACGGTCAATATCTAATGACCATTACTTCTGAGGATGCCAGACTGCGACAGGTAGATATGTCAACATCGGCAAATCAAGTCGTCGAATCATTACAAGAAGACTTGCAAGAAGCCAAGCAAGAAAGACAAACTCAATCTTTAATTGACCAAGGTAAAATTGCTGCGGGCATCGGACTGGCAATGATTGTCATGAGTTGGGGGGTATATAGCTGGGAGAGGCGCTCAAGAAAGGATTCAGTACACCCCCAAAAGGAACTCTTCAACCACCAAACACCAGCAGATCAACCAATTACAACACAACTAAATCAACAGCAACATCAGCATCTGCAAGAAGTCAAAAAACGATTGTTTGAGCTAACTCAAGCCGGAATTTGGGGAGGTGGAAGCTTCTTTATTTTGGGTCTATTTCCCTATACACGAGGGTTTCAGGTAGGAATTCTCACAGCAGCCCAATTTCCCTTGAGATTAGGTGTTGTGTTCCTGGGAACCTATGTAGCGATCCGTTTGACCTACGCCTTAATTGAACGCTTCACCAGCACTCTGGTCAGCAGTGGAGCCTTCCTAACCTTAGAAAGTTCTGAACGTCTGCAACTGCGAGTTTCCACATTTTCTGGTGTGACTAAAAGTATTGCTACTCTGATCTGGGTAGGTGTTGGTATCTTACTAGCGCTGGTGTCATTGGGGATAGATATCGTTCCCTTGCTAGCGGGTGCCAGTTTAGTTGGTGTTGCAGTGTCTCTGGCCTCGCAAAACTTATTTAAAGATGCGATTAACGGTTTTTTGATCATTCTAGAAGACCAGTACGCTTTAGGGGATGTGATTAGTGTGGGAGACGTGGAAGGCTTAGTAGAAAATCTGAATCTACGGATGACCCAAGTTCGGGATTCTGAAGGGCGCTTGATCACGATTCCCAATAGTGAAATTAAAGTTGTTGCCAATCTTTCTAGTCGTTGGTCACGAGCCGATTTAACAATCCCGATCGCTTACCAAGCCGATACAGAACAAGCTTTGAAATTGATTGAAACTGTTGCCGAGAAGATGAGTCAAGAATTGCAATGGCAGCCTCAAATTTTGGAGCCGCCGCAAGTTTTAGGAATAGATCAATTTGGCGATCGCGGTTTGATCATTCGTGTATGGATTAAAACACAGCCCCTCAAACAATGGGATGTCGCACGGGACTTTCGCCGCCGCCTGAAAGTTGCCTTAGACGAAGCCGGAATTTCTATTTCTGTGCCCCAACAAGCAATTTGGGTCAATGATGATCAGTTGTTAAATTTTCACTCTAAAGAATTAAGTCAGAGATAAGTCAGCGTTAAGGAACGCAAATTTAATAACGTGCAATTCTTATTTAACTTGGAATGGTGCGTTACGCTCCGCTAACACACCCTACTTTTGCACTTTATTTAATCCACATTCCTAACTTAAAGTATTGAGGAAAAGAAGGTTTACAGATGACCATCATTCCATGATGGCATTACGACATGATTTCTTTTTTGATATCTTGGGATACGGAAGAAAAAATTTAATTGTATACTATGCCCTTGCTGGCATTCCCTCTATAACAGTTGGCGGGGCGATCGCTGAAGGCTTGATTCGCAAGATAAATCTACTTCGCATTCGTTGGATTGGAGCGGAATTTCAATTACAAATTCTGTTCCTTGTCCCAAGGTAGAGTGACAATATAGTTTGCCGCGATGGTTTTCTGTCACAATTTTAGGACTTACGCATTATTACCGCATTATTCAATTTAGAAGTACGAATCATGCAACACAAAAAAAAAGGGGTGGGAAAAACATCCCGGCGCGGTTTTTTGGGGCGGGTACTAACTGCTACCGGAACGGCTATAGCCGCTCCTTCATTACTCAATCAGGCAGCTATAGCAGCAAAGGACACTAGCCAAAGTAATCTAGGTGAGATAAAGATGAAACTTACTGTTAATGGTGAACAGCAAACCCTCGATCTTGAGCCGCGTGTCACACTCTTAGATGCCCTGCGCGATCGCTTAGGGTTAGTGGGTAGCAAAAAGGGATGCGATCATGGACAATGTGGCGCTTGTACTGTTTTAATCGATGGTCAGCGAGTTTATTCCTGCCTGACTCTAGCAGTAATGCAGGAAGATAAGGCGATCGTTACCATTGAAGGGCTAGCGAAGGGCGACACTCTCCATCCGATGCAAGCGGCATTCATTGATAACGATGGCTTCCAGTGCGGTTATTGTACCCCAGGACAAATTTGTGCTTCTGTCGCCTTACTTGATGAAGTTAAACGGGGCTGTGCCAGTGTTGTTACGCCAGATTTAACTCGTCCCCCACAGTTGGCTGAACTCTCGGAAGCTGAAATTAAGGAACGGCTGAGTGGTAATCTCTGTCGATGTAGCGCTTATAACGGCATTGTGGCAGCAGTGCAGCAGGTAATGGGACAAAAACCGCCCTCTCCGGCGGCAACTGTGATGGTCAAGGAACCCCAGGAGATGCTCACATGAAGAATTTCACTTACATTCGTGCTAACTCTGTTAAAGATGCGGTTCAACGGGCAACGAATGACCAAAATGCCATGTTGATTGCGGGTGGGACGAATTTGGTTGACCGTCTGAAAGTCTTCCTAGATGAGCCATCGCAACTGATCGACATCTCTCGATTAGATATGAAGCGCATTGAACGGACAAGTGCGGGTGGTCTGAGCATTGGAGCGCTGGTAAGTAACACAGCAGTAGCAGACCATGAAGATGTTCGCCGCGATTATCCAATATTGTCCCGGGCAATTCTCGCTGGTGCATCTGTGCAAATCCGCAATATGGCAACCGTAGGGGGCAACCTACTGCAACGTACTCGCTGTCCGTATTATTACGATACCGCCTTTGCTTGCAACAAACGGCAACCAGGAAGCGGCTGTCCAGCAGCAACGGGTATTAACCGGATGCACGCCATTCTGGGGGCGAGTGACCAATGCGTGGCAGTTCAACCCTCGGATATGTGTGTGCCTCTGGCTGCTCTAGATGCTGTTGTTGTTGTGGAAGGCACTAAGGGTAGGCGGCAGATTCCATTTACAGACTTTCACCGATTACCAGGGGACACACCCCAGCGAGATACAAACTTAGAGCCGGGTGAGTTGATTACCTCTGTGATTGTTCCCCCAGTACCCTTTGCGAAATCAGGGGTTTACCTAAAGTTACGCGATCGCACTTCCTATGCCTTTGCGTTAGTCTCTGTAGCGGCTGCTCTTGATTTAGAGGGCGAGCAGATTAAGAATGTCCGTTTGGCATTGGGTGGAGTAGCCCACAAACCTTGGCGGCCAACAGAAGCAGAAAAGTTTTTAATCGGCAAAACTGCCAATGCTGCAACCTTTCAACAGGCGGCAGAAATTGCCCTTCAAGGAGCCAAGCCATTAATTCACAACAGTTTCAAAGTTGACTTAGCAAAGCGGGCAATTCGTCGTGCACTCACGGTTTCAGCTAAAGGAGGAGGCGTAGCATGAACAAAGTAATTGGGACTGATGTCAGCCGCAAGGATGGACGGGCAAAGGTTACGGGTACGGCAACCTACGCCGCAGAGCATCAAATTCCCGGTCTGGTTCACGGTTATCTCGTCACCGCCAGCATTGCTAATGGGCAAATTAAAAGCATCGACACTGGTGCAGCAGAAAAAGCATCAGGGGTAATCACTGTTTTCACGCATAAAAACTTGCCCAAGGTGTTTATGCCAACCAACGACTTTATGACCTCGAAAATCTACGAGGCTCGTCTGCCGTTATCTGATGACAAAATTCACTATGCAGGGCAAATTATCGGCTTGGTAGTGGCAGATACCTTTGAGCGGGCACGTGATGCGGCGCATTTAGTTAAGGTGGAATATGCAACTCAAAAGCCACTTGTAGACGTGACAAAAGCCACATTTAAAGAGCCACCGCCCCAGTTTGGTGAAGAGCTAAAGTTTGAAAAGGGGGATTTTGCGGCAGGGGTAGCAGGTGCAACAACAAAACTTACAGCCACTTACAAGACTTCCACCGAAATGCACGCACCGATGGAACCCCATGCCATTATTGCCCATTGGCAAGATGCAAATTCACTTACTGTTTATGAACCGTCGCAGTGGGTATTGGCAAGTCAGCGCACATACGCGGAACTTTTCGGACTGCCATCTGAGCGGGTTCGCATCGTTACGCCTTTCTTGGGTGGAGCTTTCGGCTGTAAAGCCTTTCCCTGGCCTCACGGTATTCTCTGTGCTGCGGCTGCCCGTAAACTTCAGCGTCCTCTCAGAGTCGTCCTTAGCCGCCGACAAATGACAGCGAACTCAGGACACCGCTCGGAAACTGAGCAAACTATCCGTTTAGGAGCAACTGCTGAGGGTATTTTAACAGCGATCGCTCACGAGGTGAAATCCTATACCTCACCAGTGGATGTCTTCACAGAACCCTGTACCGGGATTACGCCAGTTATGTACACCGCGCCGAATCTGCAACTGAAGCAGGAGCTAGCGGTGCTGAATATCGGTACACCAACATTCATGCGTGCACCAGGAGAAAATCCAGGGATGTGGGCGCTAGAGTCGGCGATGGACGAACTGGCCTGGATGTTAAAAATAGACCCGATAGAACTGCGCTTAAAAAACGAAGCTAAAGAACACCAACGTAAGGATCTGCCGTTCTCGGCCAAACATTTTGCTGACTGTTTACGAGTTGGTGCAGAGCAATTTGGCTGGAAAGACAGACCAAAACAGCCGCGTTCTTTGACACGCGATGGTCAACTCGTCGGTTGGGGGATGGCAGCATCAACCTTCCCTGGCTTGCGGGGTAAAGCATCAGTGAAGGTACGACTGCTACCAGACGGTACTGCCCATCTGCTCACAGCCGGGAATGACATGGGCACTGGCGCATATACCGTTGTTGCGGTTACAGCAGCAGACGCATTGGGGCTACCTGTCGAACGAATACAAGTAGAGATGGGCGACTCGTTATTACCAGATGGGGGTTTAGCGGGTGGTTCCATGATGACAGCATCTCTCGTGCCGGCGGTGATGGCAGCTTGTGAGCAGGTTTTGAAAACTGCTAATGCTAAGACTGCACAGGAGGCGTTTGCAACTCTAAGTCAGTCTGGCCGGGCAGCGTTTGAAGCCACAGCATCTTCTGCCCCTGGTGATGAAGCGAAGAAATGGGCGTTTCAGTCTTGGGGCGCACATTTTTGTGAAGTCAGCGTCGATGAAGAAATCGGACGTTTACGGATAACGCGATGGGTGTCAGTGATGGATATCGGGCGAGTCATTAACTCTAAGACAGCAGCGAGTCAAGTCCGTGGTGGCGTAATCATGGGTATCGGGCAAGCTTTAATGGAGGAGTGCCATCTTGATCCAAACGTTGGCTACCCTGTAGTTTATGACCTTGCTACCTATCACTTCCCGTCCCATGCAGATATTCCTCGCATTGAGGTGTTCTTCGTCGGCGAACCTGACCTCAACTTCAACCCAGCAGGTGTACGAGGTGTAGGTGAAATTGGGATTACAGGTGTTTCAGCTGCGATCGCCAATGCAGTTTATCATGCCACAGGTAAGCGCATTCGTGATTTACCGATTACACCTGACAAGTTGTTGTAATAAGAGAGTTACGAGTAACTCTATCAAGGTGAGTCTGTATAAGACTGCAATTTCTGTTGATTACTAGCTCAGAACTCGGAGCTTCGACCTTTGAACTCGGAGCTTCGACCTTTGAACTCGGAACGCCGACCTTTGAACTCGGAACTCCGACCTCTGAACTCGGAACGCCGACCTTTGAACTCGGAACTCCGACCTCTGAACTCAGAACGCCGACCTTTGAACTCGGAACGCCGACCTTTGAACTCGGAACTCCGACCTTTGAACTCGGAACTCCGACCTCTGAACTCGAAACGCCGACCTTTGAACTCGAAACGCCGACCTCTGAACTCGGAACTTGCAGAATTTTAAAAGAACAAGTGAAGATTTTGTTTGAAAGGATATGAAATTACAGCAATTTTTAGGTAAATAGACCACGCGGTAGGGAAACAGCACTGCTCATTTGTGTCAACCTAAGCTCAAACACTAGAATTTATCGTCGTTTTAGATCCCCCAACCCCCTTAAAAAGGGGGCATAAGATTCTAGTTCCCCCTTTTTTAAGGGGGGATCGAAAAGCTAGGCGGTACATGGAAAAATTTTCACTGTTCTGATCAGAGTAAGCTTTCACGTTAAGTTTACACGTATGAGCAATGTTGTACCTCTACAACAGATGTGGTTCAAATACACGAAAACTGCTTCCCCGTGCTCCAATCCCCTAATTCCCAATGAACGAGCTACACGCGATTTTAAAGGCATTTGAAGAAAGTCAGCACAATGCCGAACCAGTATTTCTTGCTACTGTTGTTAATGTTGAAGGCTCTACTTATCGCCAACCAGGTGCCCGAATGTTGATGACGGAAGCAGGGCAAATGGTAGGAACAATTAGCGGTGGTTGCTTGGAAAAAGATGTATTTGAGCATACTCGCTTCTCCATGCCAGATAGACAACCGATAGTTGTCATATACGACACGACTGCGGATGAAGATATTGTCTGGGGATTTGGGCTTGGCTGTAACGGAGTCGTGCAAGTCTTGATTGAATGTCTAAGCGATCGCCCACTTAACCCTATATCTTTGATTAAACAATGTTACTGTAAGCAGCAGCAAGGTATTATTGCAACTGTTTTTGCTGTAGAGGGTAAAGTTAACATTAAAGTTGGGGCACGTTTAATGCTCAATCCAGATGGTAATGTAATCACTGATATCGAAGAATCTTCCTTAACTGTTTCCCTCACTAAAGACGCTGAAATTGCCCTTCAATCTCAACATTCAACTGTTAATAAATACCAACTATTATCCGGTAGCGTTGATGTCTTTATTGAACTTATCCAACCGCCCACAAGCTTAATAATTTTTGGTGCAGGTTATGACGCTGTACCGACAGCGCAGTTTGCCAAAGCTTTGGGCTGGCACGTTACTATTGTTGATTGTCGAGCGAGTGAGGCAACTAAAGAGCGTTTTTCAATGGCTGATGAGATAATTCTCACTCGTCGAGAGATTCTACACAAACAAATAATAGTAGATGAACGGACTATTGCTGTGGTGATGACTCATAATTATCTCGATGATTTAGAAATCCTAAAAATGCTAATGTTATCTTCTGCACGTTATTTAGGTTTTTTAGGGGCGAAACATCGCACTGAAAGATTACTTCAAGATTTACGTGCAGAGGGAGTAAATTACACTACTGAACAGCTACAAAGGTTGTATGCTCCTGTGGGTATTGATATTGGAGCCGATACACCGGAAGCGATCGCTTTATCGATTATCGCTGAGATTCAAGCTGTGCTGTCAAACCGTTACGGTGGCTTTTTGAAAGAACGCACTTTACCAATTCACCAACGGCATAAAGCCAAGGAAACCCAATTAATAATTAGTAATTAGTGAGAGTTTATGACTGCTTTAACTTTACAATTACCTCCTAATCTCAAATTTACCGATGAGGAATTTGAACAGATTGTTGCTGTTAATAAAAACTTGCGATTGGAATTAACTGCTGAGGGGGAATTAGTAATCATGTCACCCACTGGGGGAGAAACGGGAAATCGGAATTTTGATTTATTAGGTCAACTGTGGTTTTGGAATAGTAAAAATAATTTAGGTAAAGCGATGTACGACTTATTCTTGGAACCCCTCTCCAAACCTCTCACCGTTTCGGGGAGAGGCTTTGACTTTTGCTCCCCTTCCCTTGTAGGGAAGGGGTTGGGGGTTAGGTTTGAGAGAAAGTCGCAGATGGCGTTTGGTAAAGCTTTTGATTCTTCTACTGGTTTTAAACTTCCTAATGGTGCAGCTCGCTCCCCTGATGCTTCTTGGATAAAGATGGAACGGTGGGATGCTCTCACGCCAGAACAAAGAAAAAATATCTCCCCTTGTGTCCAGATTTTGCAGTGGAATTGGTTTCTGAAACTGATGATGTGGAAGATGCTCAAGCCAAGATGCAGGAATACTTAGCAAATGGCTTACAACTTGGTTGGTTAATTAATCCTAAAGCTCAACAAGTAATAATTTATCGTCCTAATCAAGCACCGAAAGTTTTACAATCTCCTATTAGTTTATCTGGTGAAGATGTTCTTCCTGGTTTTATTTTAAATCTACAACCAATTTTCGGATGAGAGACTCAGAAAAAGCTTTGTTAGCTAATTCAAATGTTGCGATCATTATTCTGGCGGCGGGTGCATCAACCCGTATGGGTAAACCTAAACAACTTTTGCCTTATCAAGGAAGCAGCTTACTTAAGCATACAATTGAGAGTGCGATCGCTTCAGTATGCAAACCTGTAATAGTTGTTTTGGGAGCAAATGCTCAACAGATACGCTCTGAAGTCACCCAGCCTTCTGTGCAAGTGGTTGAAAACCCCCAATGGAATTTAGGAATGAGCGCTTCAATTCGTAGCGGAATTCTATCGCTTGAAAGTGTAGATGCAGCAGTTATTGCTGTTTGTGACCAGCCATTTCTTTCTTCTGAAATTATCAATATCTTGGTTGAAGCATATCATTCCACAGGAAAACCGATCATCGCCTCTCAATATGCAGAAACATTAGGCGTACCTGCTTTATTCAGCCAGATATTTTTCTCAGAACTAGCAGCGTTAGAAGAGACTGTTGGCGCAAAACATTTGATGAATAGACACCTCAACGAAGTGTTCTGCGTTCCATTTCCATTAGGTGCAGTTGATATTGATACACCAAAAGACTACGAGCAACTGCAAGTAACTATCCAGTCCCAATACGGTTCGGATAAGACTTGATCCCCCCAACCCCCCTTAAAAAGGGGGGGCTAAGAATAGCTCTATTTCCCCCTTTTTAAGGGGGACTAAGGGGGATCTTTAAGGACTATGCACCTTAACCGAACCGTATTGTATGCAGTCCTTCTGACAGACTAACCCAAACTAAATTCTGTAAATAAAAACGAAGGCGATCGCATACTATAGTTAAAGTTGCGATCGCCTATAAGGAATGATTAAAGTCACAGCTTGAATTGAGTTAAATCTACTAGCGAGATGGTGGTACTAAATTCAAGTTAGAATTCAGTATGAGCCTTAAATCCTGTGCAGGTCTAAGGACAAAGACATTAGCTTCTTTTTTCCGTAACAAGATACTCGCACCCGCACCCGCAGCCGCACCGATAACAGGTTTTAAATCGTCAATTCTGCGATTACCAGTAATTAGTGAACCTAAAAGACCAGCACCTCCACCAATAGCTGCATCAGTTAAAACCTGACCTGTGCTAGGGCTCTGTGAAACTTTTTGAGTTGTGGTGTATGTCCGAGAAGTTGCATTAATCGACTGACGCTGACCATTAGAAAATTCTAATTCTTGAGCTACAAACCGCACACCTTTTCCTTTGTTCTCATCTGTATCTCTTGAATAATTGTCTAAGTCAACAGATTCCAACCGTCCAATTACTTTAGTACCGGCGGGAATCAAGACATTTCTATTTCTGTCGATAATGTCATTCGCTATTCTCAAAGTTAGGGATTTACTTTCCCCAGGAGCAATAGTAATTGTCTCTTTTTCGTAGGTAACAGGAAAAGCTACCCCAGAAGGAATAGTAACGTTTCCATATTGTCCAATTCTGTCTTGCCGAATTCTATATTGAGCATTAGCAGGAGCCAAGCTGAATAGGGGGCTAATGACGCTTGTAGTAACGGCCATTGCCATAAATGCAACAGTTCCAGATTTCCATTGATGTAGGCGAGTCATAAGAGGGTTGTCCTTTGTGTAGGTGATGTATTTAATGACGGGGATTCACTGAGTTTGTTTCTGAAATTTATGAAGAAGAATTCAGAAGTCAGGAGTCAGAATTCAGAATGAATTCTGTGCGAGTGGCAGATGAATATTGGTTTAAAACCTCGTCCCCTTGTGGGCGAAACAAAGTTGAAAGACTATTCCGATTATTACTCCATCCCTTCATGGGTGGAGCATTCTGACTCCTGGATTCTGACTTCTGACTCCTTTTTATATTAGACCTGTCTATAGGCATATTCCGAAAATGAAACTGGTTACATTAACATGGAGTGTGTGCTGCATCTACGCCCGTTGTAGACATAGCGATCGCTCTTGAGAATTTGTATCCTGCTAATGTACGTCACTAAATAGGCTGATTACACTACTTCTATTACCTACTTCCTTTGACATGGGTTTTTGGATTATGACTGTATTCCTAAGGTAATGGTTTTTACAAAAAGCAGAAATAATTGGGAACCTTACACTTCGGTAAATGTCTTGATTAATTAATAGCAAAAAACTAATTCTACTGGAGCAAAAAATAATGTTTACTTTAAATCGTTGGCAATCTAGAACAGCTGCACTCATGGCTTTGAGCTTGACAGTGGGGGCTGTAGCGCCTTTAATTACAGCTTCGCCATCTTTAGCTCAAACTACTTTTTCTGATGTTTCATCTAACTATTGGGCGGCACAATTTATTCAACAATTGTCACAACGAGGTGTTATTGCTGGATTTCCTGATGGTAGCTTCCGCCCAGAAGAAGCGGTAACACGGGCTCAATTTGCCGCTATGGTCAATAAAGCTTTCCAAAAAGCACAGCAACGGCAAGCAATCAATTTTGCTGATGTGCCAAGCAACTATTGGGCATCCAGTGCCATTCAGCAAGCCTACACTATAGGTTTCTTATCTGGTTATCCTGGTAATCGCTTTGAGCCAAACCAAGCTATTCCCCGCCAGCAGGTTTTAGTTTCCTTGGCTAACGGTCTGCAATATACTGCTAAGGTTAATACCGAAAGCACTCTGCAATACTTCAACGACGCTTCTAACATCGCTAGCTATGCCCGTAGCCCGATCGCAGCCGCAACTGAGAAGCAAATTGTCGTAAACTATCCAAATGTCAAGTTCCTAAATCCAACTGCAACCGCCACTCGCGCCCAGGTAGCAGCTTTTATTTACCAAGCATTGGTTAGTTCTAATCAAGCCTCAGCAATGAACTCACCCTATGTCGTAGCTCTTGGACAACCTACTCCCCCTACTAACTCAACGCCTTTATCAGTCACAATTCCTCAAGGGACGGCTATCCCTGTGAAGTATGACAAGGCAGAAAAAATCCTGGTTACAAAGGATGAAACAGCGCCATTGACCTTGACAGTATCTCAAAACGTACTTACGCAACAAGGAACTGTAGTGATTCCTGCTGGGAGTCAAGTTATGGGTCAACTCAAACCTGCTACGGGCGGTTCTCAATTTGTTGCCGAAAAACTGGTTTTGACCACAGGCCAAGAATATCAGCTGAATGCTAGTTCTGAAGTGATTACCAAAACTGAAACCGTCAAGAAAGGTATCAGTACTAGTTCAATTATCAAGAATACTGTATTGGGCGCAGGTGCAGCAACTGCAATATCTGCTATCACTGGCGATAAAGCCATCGCTACAGAAGAAGTTTTGGGTGGCGCTGGTGTCGGTGCGTTGGTTGGTCTGATCTTTGGTAGAGATAGTGTTGATTTAGTTGCAATTGACCCGAATACCGATCTAAAAATGACGATTAATCAAAATTTGCTGGTTTCAATCAGATAATCAGCTGACTTTCACCGGATATCGAAAAAAAAAGACATGGTTCGCGATCGCTATTAGCGAACCATTATCTACGGGAAAAAGCGATAAGCTACCGGAGCATCAATCAATAGCTTTTGACTATTCAGCATTGAGGATTTTTGGTACTTTGAAAAATTCACCTTCCTGTTCAGGTGCATTGTTGAGAATGCTTTCCCGTTCAGGATAGGGTTGCAACTCATCCTCACGGGTGATATTACTGACATCAATTGCCCGTGTTGTTGGGGGTACATTAGTGACATCAAGTTCATTCAACTGTTGGATATAATCCAGAATATCTCCCAACTGAGTAGTGAATTGTTTCTCTTCTTCTGGAGTCAATTCTAAACGAGCCAGATTAGCTACTTTGTGAACTTGTTCTTGGTCAATCATATTTTTTTAGTTAGGAGTTAGGAGTTAATGATTCATAACTCCTCGTTTTTAGAAGAATACGTCAATTTGCGATCGCCCAGTGGTTTTTAACCAGTTTTGGGCTTCGATATAATTATTGGGAGCCATCCGAATAGCTCGAACCCAGTAGTCTGCGGCTTGGTCAAACAGTGCCTCGCCACCGTCGTTATCGCCAGCTTCTTTTGCCTTTTCGCCTTGGTAGTGATAGATAACGGCGATGTTGTTCAAGCCTTGGGGTAGGCGTGGGTTTAACTCAACTGCTTGGTGATACAGTTCTAAAGCTTTGTGGTGGTCGCCGTTGCTGGCATAGATTAGCCCCATATTATAGAGAATATAGCCGCGATCGTTGGTGTCTTCCTCTAGTGTTAGAGCTTCTTCATAACAATCCAATGCTTCAGCATATTCCCCATCTGCTTGAGCTGACATACCATCTCGATAATAAACAAACGCTTCTTTGGCTTTTTTGTTGGCTGGTAGGATCTTCAAGATGATATCCGCCATCACTGTAAAGGATTTGTCAATAAAATTATCGTTTTTTTGCGTTCTTGGCATATTTGTTTCTGAATATTAGGGATTAAGCGTGGGGCATTGGGCATTGGGCATGGGGCATTGGGGAATAATCAATAGTTTTTCTTCCCTGTTCCTCCATCTTCCTCATCTTCCATTCTCCCCAATCCTTTAGTACACTCAATAGCTAATTTAACTGATTTGCGGGGGCATTCTTCTGACTGAGGGGCATGATGCATTCCGAACTATTGTGCCGAGAGTTGTTTACTAAGGTGCTAACTGGATATGCAGTCATTGCTGGGGCTGGATAGGGACGCAATAGTTGTTGTAGGGTTTGGGGCGTTTGCACTTGGGAATCTAGCCATAAATCGTAATCTTGCGGCTCTAGAATCACTGGCATCCGCTCATGGATAGGTTGGAGTAATTCATTGGCTGCCGTTGTCAAAATTGTACAAGAGATTATTTCCTCGTTAGTAGGCGTTCCCGCTTCTCCTGTCGGAGACGCTACGCGAACGGGTTGCCGCCATCTCTCCCACAAACCAGCAAAGGCGAAGGGTTGCCCATCTTGAAGACGAAAATAAAACGGCTGCTTCTTACCTTGTTGCCCTTGCCACTCATAAAAGCCATCAGCTAGCACTAAACAGCGTCGATGCTTAAAAGCTGACCGAAAAGCTGGTTTTTCGGCAATAGTTTCTGCCCTAGCGTTAATCAGCTTTACCCCCATCCCTGAATCTTTTGCCCATGAGGGAATTAACCCCCAATGTAACTGCTTAAATTCACGCTTTCCGCCTTCAGGATTTTGTAACACTGTTGCCACCATTTGCGTAGGTGCGATATTATATTGGGCGGCTAAATCTGGAACTTCGTGAACATGGAAAACTTGAGCTAAAGCTGCTGCCGACTGGTTTAGAGTAAATCTTCCACACATACTATTATTCTCAACCACTAACTAAACTAAATATCTCAGTTTAGAAATAAACAATACTTTTTTTATTTTTTCGGATGATTGTGTGTAGTACTCAGAAAGTAAATATTAAAAAAAAATATCCGGTTTTGGGAAAATCTTTTGGTAAAATATTGTGCTTTGAACTTTCACTTATCAACATATTACTAACTGTATTTTAACATGGAACTACTGCGTTTGTACGATTTTTTACCTTCTGGTAATGGTTATAAGATACGTCTCTTATTGACACAACTAGGTATGCCTTTTGAGAGGGTAGAGCTTAACATTTTGAAAGGCGAGACTCGAACACCAGAATTTTTAAGTAAAAATCCCAATGGGAAGATACCCGTTCTGGAAATCGAGCCAGGTAAATACTTGGCAGAATCAAATGCCATCTTGGTGTATTTGAGTGAATGCACAGAATTTTTACCCTATGACCGCTTTTTACGAGCGCAAGTGCTGCAATGGTTATGTTTTGAACAGTATAGCCATGAA
Organism: Chroococcales cyanobacterium; assembly: GCA_038249935.1. Taxonomy (GTDB): domain Bacteria; phylum Cyanobacteriota; class Cyanobacteriia; order Cyanobacteriales; family Nostocaceae; genus Nostoc. The sequence goes on along the minus strand of JBBSCU010000010.1, from coordinate 15,047 downwards.
CCTTTTATTGCTACATCAAGATTTTGGATTTCTATTTTAGGTAAAACTGAAGAATATAGTGAAGCTATAAAGCAAAAACATGAACCAGGTTATGCAGCACTTAACTTGATGGAAAAACATTTAACTTCTCACATTTTTTTTGTGGGAGAACGTTACACGATCGCTGATATTGCCTTGTTCGCTTATACTCATGTAGCTAATGAGGGTGGGTTCGATTTAACCCAATTTCCTGCAATTCAAGCTTGGATAGAAAGAGTCAAAACTCAGCCAAGTTATATCAGTATTACACAAGCTTAAAAATTTGGCATTGTAAGTTTCTGGGTCTGGCAGGGGATGTATTAGGTGTAAGATAGTTTCAATTTAGAAACAGGCAAAGTGTTCACAAGAAGGTATTACTAAGCAGCAACTACATATCTGTATCAATTTCTATTAGCTTTTGTCGAGAGGATAAACCTGACTTAATCCTGATATGAGATTTGGCAACATCAAATTTCTTTGCTAGTAGTTTAATTAACTCCTCATTAGCCTTACCATCAACTGGGGGCGATTTTAAATATACAGTCAGACTGCCATCAGGTTGTTCTTCAATTTTTTGCTGTTTTGAATTAGGTTTAACCTTGACTTTTTTTTGCATAACCTATTTTATGTAATTGTCGCAGCCACAACCAACCTAAAACACAACCCAATACATAATGAGGAAAATCCCACCAAACAAAGGTAGTACCAAGTAACAATTTACCGATTAAGGTGGCGCGAATATCCTCTAATAGTGGTGGATGCCAAAGTTGCAAGAATTCCAGTATACAGGTGATGACAAAAACCCATATAGGAATTTGGATTACTGCTGACTGGCTTCTGAAAAACCAAAATGCGAACAGACACCAAAATATCTCGTAAAATACAGCTGCTCCGTAATCATTAAACCACTGATGGGCAGCCCCAGTGTAATACTTAAAGAAAAAGCCCATCGGTACAACGATGAGCAGAGAAAGAATAATAAATATTGTTTGGTTACGGTTTCGACGCATTTTCTGAAAGCTTAGAGACTAAGCAAAATTTTAGCCCCTGCATAGTCGTTTCTCGATAATTCGTAATATTAGACATCTCCAGAAATTAAATATGCGTTATGCAGAACCCTTGTAGAGACACGAAATTTCGCGTCTCTACATTCATTATCGGAGATGTCTATTGAATATTAATTACGAATTACGAATTACGAATTATTCAATTATGGATATCTTCTACTACCAGCACCCACTACGCCGATTTTGTGGCGATAGGAGAGTTCAGCACCAAACCACCCAGAAAGGCTAGTCAGCGTACCAACAAGGAGTGAGAGAACTAGTCCCCAAGGTAGTATTCGGGATTCAGCGTCACCCAAGCGTAGGAGGAAGTTAACGAGTGTTAGAACTAGGAGAGAAACATTAAGTATCAAATGCGTCCAACCAGCGCTGCGCTTGCGGACTCGTTCAATTTTCAAAAAGTCGCTCAGTCCGATCGCTGCTGCGAGAAGTCCTCCACCTAATCCGAGTCCGATTAACCATAGGGAAGCCCTCGCCCAGAAGAAATCTTTCGTTAACCAGTAGCCGAAATCGCTTCCTAAGGCGGCGGCTAAAAAGGCGATGGGAAAAATCACACTTAAGGGGTGTAGGGGATGTCCGGCGATCGCAACTGTGCTGGGTACGCCGCTATCAAGATACTCACTGTCGTTACTTTCAATAAGTGGTGGGATATTTGGGAACGGTGTTGAAGTTGATTGTGTTGTTTCTGTACTTTCCATTATTAATATCCTATTTTAATTAAGCAGAAGGAATTTGTTCAACATAAGCTTCAGCTTGCAGAGTTAATTTGCCTACTTCTACTTTTAGTTGGTTAACTTGTAGGCTCATCCCTTCTAAATCAAAGTTACTCAAATTCAAAATTTCGCTGGTTTGATCTATCAAAGCTTTGGTCAAATCTGGGGATATTTCCTGATTTTTGCCATACTCGACATTTTCTAGAGAAACAGTTTTTCCATTGGCGCTAATCCGGGGTACAGCTGAAAAGGCAACTTGTTGATCTTTGCCTGTTTCTACTAATTTGATGATGGCATTTAATGTTACTTTACCATCACTAGGTAACTGAAAGTCTACGTGTTGGGGTTCAATAGTCGTTAGTTCCCCATTAACGTGGATTTTTTGACTTTGCAGTTGCAAACGCACATATTCAGAGTTGAAAGCGCGATTGATATCAGCTTCGGTTAAAACAACTCGTGCATTAGCTTCAGTAGGTTTCGTGAGTTCAATTTTGCCAAAAGCCACACTCAGAGGATTGATGGCAACACTATTCATTTGCATTTCAAATTCCTCCATGCGGAGGTCTTTCTGCATTACCAAACCTTCACCTTTAATAGTGACTTCATCCACCTGTCCCTGAACCAGTTTAAGCGGGTCTGTTTTGATGTTTACATCTAATTTTTCTACTTCATCTAACTGGCTAGACAAACCTATTTCTGCCGCTTTGTTTAGCGCCTGTTCTCCTAATCCAGGACTGTCTGGCATTATGAAATAACCCCTACTTTAGAATACCCCTGAATCAATTTAATAAACTAGCGTCAGAAATTTATCTATCTGGCGATGGAGTAAAGATTTAAATGTTGTCTATCTAAAAGTATAATTACAAAGCGCAGATGCCTTTGTAATTCGTAATTTATTTAGAATCGCCACCTTAGAGTTCAATTAACTTGAAGTTCCAAGGTTTGAGAGCCGCTAGAGCTATTTCTACATCTACACCTTCATAAGCCTCCCATTCCAACGGATGCTCTTTAGGGTGTCCGTCGCCGACATTACCTGCGACTTTGATGATCGCACAGTTGGCGATGCGATCGCGCTCCAACCCTTTTGGCAGTGCTAGCTGGATTTTGTGACCGACAAACTTCGCTGTACTTTCATTAGCTACAGATTCACGGATTAAACAAATATCACCAGCAGTCCCCCAAGTAGTTTGGTAGATGTGGAGGAACGATATATAGGTTTGTGGTTTGATGGCTCTTTTAAGAACGTGCATTATCTGTAATCCTTATACTATGAGTGAAAAATCATATGAGTATTTTCTATCACGTTCGTAGGCAAGAATGTTTTTAACTCACATTTTGCACCTAGCCCAGGCGATTATAAATCGCCTGGTGGAATATGTGAAGCTCAAAACACGATTATCGCCCACATACTAATTCCTAACCCAATGTGGTTCGTTGAGCCTTTGAACTCCGAACACCGAGCTTTTTACTCGAACGTTGAGCCTCTGAACTCGGAACGCCGAGCTTTTTACTCGAAGGTTGAGCCTCTGAACTCGGAAGGCCGACCTTTTTACTCGAAGGTTGAGTCTCTGAACTCGGAACGCCGACCTTTTTGCTCGAAGGTTGAGTCTCTGAACTCGGAACGCCGACCTTTTTGCTCGAAGGTTGAGCTTCTGAGATCGAAGTTTTGGGTTCTAAAATGCAACTGTCGAGTTCTGAGGGTGAAACTTGAGGCAAAGTTCAATCCAATACGGTTCGGTTAACGTGTTCATTCCTCGGAGATCCCCCCAACCCCCTTAAAAAGGGGGGCTTATAACCCTCTTTTACCCCCTTTTTAAGGGGGTCGCCGCAGGTGGGGGGATCTTAACCGAACCGTATTGAAGTTCAATCTTCCTTTTGTTGAAACTGGCTCAATAACCAAGCTCCAACTTCAGATTGATTTATTTCACGACTTCGGCGTAAGGCTTCTTCTAAGATAGACATAGCCAGTCCAGGTAATACCTGAGATTCACGTATACGTCTACTGCCTTGATCTACGATCGCATAAGCAATAATTTGAGCATTCTGCACATCCACTACCCAATATTCAGCAACACCTAACTCTTCATAGAGCGATCGCTTTGTACCCAAGTCATCTAGCAGAGATGTTTTCGCAATTTCAATCACCAAATCCGGTGCAGGATAGCGATCGAGGTTGATAATTCCTGTACCTGCTGGGATAGCTTGGGCGCGTTTTCTAAGGTAATATGCCACATCGGGCTGACAGTCCTGAACTCCAGTTTTACGAAAAGTGGTTGTGTCTAAACCTGTACCTAGTATGCCTTTCAGTGCTGTAAATAGAGTCACTGCAAAAATAATTACAACATGGTCTTTACCATGATCAAAACTAACTGGTGCCATCTCCAGCCTCATGTGTCCTTTGTAGTAGTAACTCTTTGCCTTCTCGTTGAGCAAATTAGCGATCGCTTCCTCATACTCCTCCCAAGAAGCACAAATCCATGTATCTGTCGGTAACTGGATCTGAGTTTCACTCATTGTCTAACCCTTCTGCCAGTAAGCTATATCTCTTGTAACTCAAATTCTAAACTTTCTGAGTTTGGATGATCAGGGTTGAAAGGCGATCGCTCCTGTAAAAAAACTAAACTATAAATTTTCCCCCCTTTTTAAGGGGGGTTAGGGGGGATCAAACCCTGTATCTGCTCACACACACTATCAAACTGATTCAAAACTTGGCTATTGGTAAACCTGATAACCTTTAAACCATAGCCCTCCAGAATATGAGTTCTCTCCATGTCATAATCTTGACCTTGATCTGTAAAATGACTATGCCCATCAATTTCTATTACTACTTTTAAAATGGGACAGTAGAAATCAACGATGAAATGATTGATTGTCCGTTGTCTCAAAACGCGAAATTCAAAGGTTCTCAGATATCCATACCAAAGCTTCTTTTCTACTGGGGTCATGTTTTTGCGAAGTTCTTTTGCCCTTTCTGCAAGCTTTGGATTGTAGGGTAGATGGAAATCGCTATTGTTGAGGTTTTTGGTCATAGTTTATAGTTTTGATCCCCCCTACCCCCTTAAAAAGGGGGGTAATATAATAGGTTGTATTTGCACTTACTTAACTTTATTACTTTGGCCAAGTATAAGTTGATTGCTTTACTTGTTCATAATTAGTATCTAAATCAGGTTCTAGCATTAAAATGTATAGTCCCAAACTCTGGCAGGAATGTTTTTCCAGTAGGCAATGTCATTTAGGTAAATGTCACAGGTATCTTTACCAAGCTAGTGAATGGCTTCACCCATCGCGTTTTGTTCTTCAGGGGTGTATTGACGTTTTGTGAGTCTGCCCCCAATACGGTTCGGTTAAGGTGCATAGTCCTTAAAGATCCCCCTTAGTCCACGCCAGATCCTTAAAAAGGGGGAAATAGAGATATTCTTAGCCCCCCTTTTTAAGGGGGTTGGGGGGATCAAGTCTTATCCGAACCGTATTGAGTCTGGCATGGTGACATTATTTTGACCCGCATGACCTCAACCTGCTGTGAGAGCAAAGTCCTTTTCTGGGTTCCAGTTGCCTTCAGTAATACGGGAAATTATTGCTATTACTTGTAGTTCAGGAAGAATCTTTCCCGAAGTGACACCCGTAACTGAACTTTCGGGATCGAGCAAAGCAGCTACTCGACGACCTAGTTCTGCTGAAGCAATTAGGGTTTCTCGATTCTCAGGTAGTGGAACACGCGCCCAGTCTTGTCCCAATGCCCCATCATTTTCAATTTGATAGTTCGGTGCATGGAGGATTGAGAACTCGAAGGTTGAGCCTCTGAACTCGGAAGGCCGAGCTTTTAACTCGGATGTTGAGCCTCTAAACTCGGAACACCGAGCTTTTAACTCGAAGGTTGAGCCTCCGAACTCCAAAAATAAAGCTCAGAACTCGGAACGTCGAGCTTTTAACTCCAACATCCAACTTCTGAGCTTTAACACTGCACCTTTGAAGTGCAATTACCGAGCTATTTTCTACAATGCTGCCTTTTCAGACTTAGCCTTTCCAGCTTTACGAGCAAACCGTTGCCCCATTTCCACAACCATTGCATCTAAACCCGTCCCCTGTCCACTGGCTTTAGCGTAGTTATATACCTGTAATGCGGCTGCATAAGCTTCACTACCCACCGCCAGAGTTGTATCATCGACCAACTCTTGTAACTGAGTCAACGATAGCAACACGGGATACAACGCTTCAAATAACTGCACGTCCTTCCGCATCTCATCCAAGTCAAACGATCGCGGTAAAAACTCTGGGTTCTGCGCCGCCACCTCTAACGCTTTGCTGACAAACGCCCGACTCTTATCTCCCATCTTGGGTAAAGTCTTGCGATCGTCGGAACTCAAATCAACTAAAAATGATAACTTTTCTTTAATGGTGGCGATCGCTTGCAATACAGCATCTTTCTCTGTTGATGTCAGTGTTGCACTAATTCGGGTCGTAGACATAAGAATGACTCTCCACTAAGTTTCTTAACTCTAGATTGCCCATATATAAAACCAAAATTTCCATTAGCAGCAGGACTTACGCAGTGATATTTGTCATTGCGAGTGGAACGCAGTGTAGCAAAGCAATCCCAGTCTTGACGAAATTGCTTCTCTTCTCTACGAGAGGCTCCGCGAACGCTCGCAATGACGAAACTACGTTACCTTTGTGTAAGTCCTAAATACATCAGCTCAAAATACGATAATCGCCCACATACTAATTCCCAACCCAATCGCTGCTAAGTGTTGCCAAAGGAGCGATAGCTCCGCTAACCCCTTCGGTGTACGCACTGGTTGCCTAGCAATTTTTTGAGTTAATAATATTGTTAACAACACTGAGAAAATTAGAGTCGCGCCTTGCAAAAAGGCAATCACAGCCGGGTGAGCAACCAATATTGGCAACTGCTCACCACTTAAACCAAGAGTAGCAAAAGTCACGGGTAAAATCCGCCCACCTTCGCCCAAGCCCAAACGCAGATAGTGAGCCAAGTTTCCCCCCAAAACTAAGGGGAGATAGCCATAGGCTAGTTCTATAAATGGTCGGGGCTTACGGTTAAAGTTGAACAGTTGAATCAAACCATAAGCCGCAAAGGTAAAAATCGCTGGGATAATTAATATTAGTAATGATAATCCCAAGTGCTGCCAAAAAAGAGTTAAATCGAGTTGTAACCCCAACCAAGATAGCAACTCTGGTAAGCGATGCAGATATACACCACCCAAGAGCAAAAACAATAATGCCACTTCATAGCTGCGGGGTACATGAGTTGTCCACAGTTCAATACCAGGGGGACGCAAGTTGAATTCAACGGAACGATGGGGACAGGCTTTGAGGCAAGTCATGCAAAGTACGCAATCTCTGTTATCTTGTAACTGTGCTGGGTGGGAATATAAAGGACATCCATTAGTTTCCAATCCTTCACCTTTTTGCGGCCCACCTTTATAGCACTGATAAGTAGTACAAGTAGCAGAACAAATACCTTGCTGCGCCCGGAGTTCCGTCATTGAGAGCTTGGCAAATAAACCATTCATCCCGCCGATGGGACAGAGATACCGACACCAAAACCGCCGCTCAAAAATGGCAGAGAAAATCATCGCCCCGGCGGTAATTAATAGCAGTAAACAAGCGCTAAGGTAGGCAGTATTTTCTAAATGCCAGAGTTCTTCCCAGATGAAAATTAGGGTGAACAAACCAAACATGAACCATCCGCCCCATTTCTCAGCTTGCTGTCTCGGCCAGCGCTTGAGTTTTCGAGGCCACAGCCAAAGAGATAATTTTTGGGTAATTTCCCCGTAAATCATGAAGGGACAAACAGAACACCATACACGACCTAAAAAGGGAAAGAGAAATAGAAAGAAAGGCCACCACCAAGCCCAAAATAAATTTAATACGAAATTGCGATCGCGGGTTTGTGGCCCAATAAATAACACTGCCACAATAATTGCAAAAGCAGGTGCAGTCAAACTATAGTTAATGCGATCGGGCCACCAGGAACTACGCAGAAACCGCCGTAAACCAGGATAGACATTTAAAAGATTTACCCGAAATCGTTTTTTCTTGGCTTCGGCTGGCCAGAAAATTTCTTCTGTTAATTCATTGGCATCCCCCGCTTGCACGATCGCTCTTTCTACCAGATTTTTCAATTCTTTGAGGTTGCCAGGAAAATCATAGGACTGTAGGCGGCGCAAAGCTTCTGGAGTAATCTGCGGTTTAGAAATGCTTCTAGATCGAGTGTAGAGACTAGTATAATATTCGACCTGTATTTGAATATCAGCTTTCCGAACTCGTAGCGGCGGTACTTTAATGATGTGACCAATACAGCGTTCAATTGTCGGCTGAGTTTTTTCGGAAACAATGAGAATGCGCGCTTTACTGAGACGAGTTTGGGCAGTTGGCTCTCCAGAACGACTGACGGGGGTATATGTACCAGTTTTGAGCAACTGCGTCACGGCAGGTAATAACTCTGTTGGCAATTCTTGAATGTTGTTGAAAACTAGAGTCCCTTCCCCCAGCGATTCCAACAGCCCTGGTTTACCACCAGCGCGACCGAATAAATCTGCACCGCTAGTTTGGAGAATACCACAATTTACTTTAATAATTGGTTCTCGCCGTTTGGGAGAACCAAAATGGATCAGGGCTGCCATATTATCTTTTTCTAAACCTGGTTCCCCGAAAATATCCACTGATTTGCGATCAGCCGCAGCTTCTCTAATTTGCTCCCGCAGACGTACTGCATAGCGACTTGTACCGACAATTCCCCGTTGCGCCTTGGTAACTAAATATGGTCGCAAAGCTACGGAACGTTCTTGTTCGTAACTAAGTGCAGATGTAACCTGAGCTAATTCTTGAACCAATTGGCGGGAAAAAGCCTGAGCAATTTCGGGGTATTGGGTGACTAACGAACGGAATTTCTCAGCAGATACAACCCATAAATGACACTCTGTTAGGGTAGTAATTGTTAACAGAACTGACTCATCTAAGAGTAATTCTCTGAGATTAATTACTGAGCCGGGAAGTAACCCACAAGCTAAAGCTGGGTTAGTTTGATTGATGGTATTGGCTTCAAGTTTACCTTCTATAAGAATATAAAGTACTTGTGGAGGAGTACCTTCGCTAACTAAGTCAGTTTGGGCTGGTATAACTTGTTCTTCAATTACTTGAGCGATCGCATTCAATACTTCAGGTGAGAGAATTCCTAAAGTTGTCCGTTCTTGTAACCATGTAACCGTTTCTGGAGATGTCATCTTAAGTTCTCCGTGTAGGCTGCTGTATAACAAGAATTATCTCTCAAAGGGTATGTCAAAATATTTGTATTCAGTCGTTGTGCAGAATTATAGCAAGACCATTAAGGAGACAAATTATGGCAATTTATCTAGACTCTGCGATCGCATCTGAAGCTGAAGTTGTCAAGCTTTGGGGATGGGTAAAGGGCATTACAACAAATCCCACGCTGTTGGCTCAAAGCGATACGCCACCAGAAACCACTCTTAAAAAATTGGTTGCCTTGACAAATGGTTCATTATATTATCAACTTGTGGCATCTGATAAAGCTGGAATGCTAGCTGAAGGTAGAAAAGCTTTTGAGATTATTGGTTCCCAAACAATTTTGAAGATTCCCGCAACACCCTTAGGGTTTGAAGTGGTGGCGAGTTTATCACCAGAAATTACTTGTGCGGTGACAGCAATTTACAGTGCAGCACAGGCAGCAGTAGCACGAGAAGCTGGAGCTAAAATTGCTATAGCTTATGTAAATCGCGCTACTCGATTGTTAGGTGACGGTATTGCTTTGGTGCGGGATATGGCCAGCGTACTCAAAGGTAGCGATACTAAAATTTTGGCAGCTAGTATTAAATCTCCTGAAGAAGCAGCCGCGTCGTTGCAAGCCGGAGCGGATCATTTGACTTTACCATTGGCGATGTTGAATGCGATCGCTACTCATGAATTCTCACAGAAAACTGTTGAAGAATTTGCTAAATCAGGTATCGGCTTAAAATAATTCGTAATTAAATATGAGTTTATCGGATCTTCCTAATCTCTGGGTTCCTTTGGCACTTTTAGGTTTAATTATCTTGGCTGCTGTATTTTTCAGTCGCAGCAGTTAATCGCCAAAATCACAGTCGCATATACGCCCTCATGTAGACGCGATTTATCGCGTCTTCTAAATTAGAGACGCGATTTATCGCGTCTTCTGAATTAGAGACGCGATTTATCGCGTCTTCTGAATTAGCACCAGCGTAACGCAGTTACCAAGGTAATCTGCTGCCATTCCACGATAAAAACTGTCCGCTATCATCTTCTTGAAGCTGTTCAATTACAGCCCATAATTGGGTAACGGTACGTTCAACTGAAAATAATTGTTCCGCAGGTACATTTTTCTGGAAAGGACGGGAAAGGCGGGTATCAGTTGTACCAGGATGCAATGTCACTATTAATGCTTTAGGACAACTTCTTTTATACTCAATTGCCGCAGTTCGCATTAACATATTGAGTGCTGCTTTAGAAGCGCGATAGCCATACCATCCACCAAGTTGATTATCGCCAATACTACCCACTTTGGCAGAAATACTAGCAAAGACGCTGTGTTCTCGATGACGAAACAAAGGTAATAGATGTTTAGCTAGCAAAATAGCACCAATACTATTTATCTGAAAGTAGCGCAGTAAATTTTCGGAATTAATCTGTCTTAAGCTTTTTTCAGGTTGCAAAGTATCCTCATGCAGTAGTCCTACACAGTTAACTACCAAATGCAGTTTGTCAACTTGGTTATGTATTTTTTGAACAGTTTCAACAATCTGCAACTCGTCAGTAATATCCATCGCCAGACAAATTAATCTCTCAGAATATTCGCTTGCAAGAGCTATTAAATCGGAGGATGATTCCGGTTGACGAGAAGTTGCATAAACTTTGGCTATTCTGTCATCTTGTAGCAATTTTTTCACAAAACCCAAACCGATACCTTGGCTGGCTCCCACAATCAATGCGTTGATCGGACTAATCTCATCGATAAAAGACATATTATTTTAGGATTGATACCAATTTACGAAAATCTTGATATATATAGATTTTTCGTAGGGGTTTAGCACTGCTAAACCCTTACCCACGCATTTGTAACTTAATAAATGTTGGGTTGCGCTTTGCTTAACCCAACCTACACAGATTAGCAAAATTAGAGTTTTTGTGGTTTATTTGCCTATACAGAACTTGCTAAAAATTCTATCTAAAACTGATTCTGTAACTTCTTCTCCGGTAATTTCTCCTAGTGCCTGAATTGCACCTCGCAAGTCAATTGTCCAAAAATCAAGAGGTAACTGCTGGGCAATGGTTGCTTGTACCTGTTCCAAAGAAATTTTAGCTTGAGTTAAGGCTGCTGCTTGCCTTTGGTTAATGGCTAAATCCATATCAGCCGCTTGCACTTTTCCTGCTTTAACTATCTCTAAAATTGCTGTTTCTAAAGCATCAATACCTTGATTTTGGGCTGCTGCTGTAACAATCTTAGATTTTTGATTTGGAATTTGCAACTGAAGATTTTTCCTATCGTCTTCTTTTACTAAGTCGATTTTGTTGATAACTACAATTAACGGACGGTGTTGTACCTGTTCGTAAATTTCTTTATCGCCTTCTGTCCACCCAGATGAAGCATCGATGGTAAGCAAGACTAAATCAGCTGCATTTGCAGCACGACGCGATCGCTCTACGCCAATTTTTTCCACTTGGTCTGTTGTTTCCCGAATCCCCGCAGTATCTAGTACTTGTACAGGAATTCCGCCGACAACTAACTGAGATTCTACAACATCGCGGGTTGTACCTGGTAAGTCAGTCACAATGGCGCGATCGCTCTGGCTCCAAGCATTCAATAAACTCGATTTCCCGACATTTGGCCGCCCAATAATTGCCACTTTTAAACCAGTGCGTAACAACTCACCTTTATCTTTAGTTGCCAATAACCTGTTTATTTCTGCGGCAATTTTCTCTATTTCTGATATTATGACTTCATCATCCAACGGAGGCAAGTCTTCCTCAAAATCGATTCGAGCTTCGATTTCTGCCAAAATATCCAAACAGTTAGCGCGTAACTGCCGAATCGGATGAGCTAATTTTCCCTGTAAACCAGCTAAAGCAGTTTGAGCCGCTTGGGGCGATTTAGCTCCCACTAAATCAGCGATACCTTCGGCTTGAGTTAAATCCAATCGTCCATTTAAAAAGGCGCGGAGAGTAAATTCTCCCGGTTGCGCTAACCTAGCGCCATTTTCCAAACAAAGTTGCAACACCTGCTGCACTGCCATAATTCCCCCGTGGCAATGAAATTCCACCACATCTTCACGGGTGTAAGAACGGGGTGCTTTCATGATCAACAACAGCGTTTCATCCACTAATTGTTGCGTCTGGGGATGGCGAATGTAACCGTAGAGAATCCGGTGACTTTCCCAAACTTGTCGCCCTGGTGCGTGAAAGAGAGTTTGGGCTAGAGTCATTGCTTCAGAACCAGATACCCGCACAATACCAACGCTACCCTGTTGGGGAACAATAGCAGTAGCGATCGCGGCTATAGTTCCAGTAGTAGCAAAAACTTCTGACATGAGCGCCTTTTATAAGAGTTAAGAAGTTAGGAGTCAAAATCATAACTTTCTAAATGGTATGTTGCATCTAAAAGAAAACCGCGAGAGTTGAAGAGTTAACTTTGCATAAATTGAGGGGTGAAATTTAAACGCAAAGGAACGCAAGGGTTAGCGCGGAGGAACGCAAAGGTTAAATTAAGGCATTAATCTAATTTAAGATTTGAGGTGATGTCTATTGTAAGTCTTTTAGGTGTCCACGCAAAATTTCTTGAATTATTTGGTGTACAGCTTCTTGACTCAAGCTGCCATCTACCCGCATAATTCGTGAGGGATGGGATGTTGCTAAATCTGTGTATCCTTGTTGAACACGTCGATGAAAAGCAATTGTTTCTTGTTCAATGCGGTCTAGTCTTACTCCGTGTGCGAGTTTGCGGGTTAGTCCTACCTCGACATCAACATCTAACCAAATAGTTAGGTCACTCTTTAAGTCACCAGTAGCAATATAATTAAGCTGATTGATTAACTCAATGTTAAGACCCCGACCATATCCTTGGTAGGCAATGGTAGAGTCAGTGTAGCGATCGCATAAAATATATTTCCCTGCTGCTAGATTTGGTTTGAGTTGTTGTTCGACGTGTTGCGATCGGTCAGCAGCATACAATAAAAGTTCTGTCACTTGTGCAACTGGTTTATCCTCTGCCTTTTCTAATAGCAAACGGCGAAGATGTAAGCCTAATTCTGTTCCCCCTGGTTCACGAGTTACCACCACAGAAATACCCAGACTTTCCAACCACTGATAACAAAGCTGCATTTGGCTGGTTTTGCCACAGCCTTCTACCCCTTCAAATACAATTAATTTGCCACCCATACTTTTTAAAGTTTGCTATAACATCTATCAACTGTTTTGAACCATCCAAACTAAAAATCCGAGAATTTGTTCTACAGTCACTGATAGGAATAAATCGCCCACCTTCATGTGTTTTTAACCCGAAAGCTTCTTTCACTTTACTGATAGTTGTAAACTGACTATAAGGCATAACTGTTATAAATCATCGGTCGTAGGCGAGTTGGCCATAAAACAACAATATTATTTTGTCACAAATTTGGTTGTGAGGTGATATTATTTTGCGATGATTGATGTGGTACATTGCGCTTTGCAACAATTCACCCTACAAGCTGGTTTTGAACTTCTAAATCGAGTTTTAAACTTTTAAATCAAGTTTTGAACTTCTAAACCAAGTTTTGAACTTCTAAATCAAGTTTTGAACTTCTAAACCAAGTTTTGAACTTCTAAACCAAGTTTTGAACTTCTAAATCAAGTTTTAAACTTCTAAATCAAGTTTTGAACTTCTAAATCAAGTTTTGAACTTCTAAACCTGTTAATCTCAACAAATCTCAGCAAATATACCCGCATTTATCCTGTGTACCAATGCTCTAAAAGTTCTGTAGCTTCACTCAGGCTCATGCATTCGCTCATTGCGTATCATGATGTTATATAAAGAACTCCGTGCAAAACACTATCAGAGTTCTCTATATTAAATTCATTTAAAAAGGAAAACTTTATGCCGCAACGAAAACGAAACTCCATTGCACTGACCAAAGCTGAACGACGCATTGAAGGATTACAGACAATTACCCCTAATTTAGACTTTGGTAATGGTTTGTCAATACCTACTTATAACACTATGATTCATGAGTTACGAGAGAAGTTAGCTACTCATAATCAAGCACGAACAATGATGGATAAGACGCAGAATGCATTAGAAGATGCAGAACGTGCGTTGAATAGTTATTCTGAGCATATGCTGCTGAGTGTTGCATCTCGCTATGGCAAAAATAGTGATGAGTACGGGATGGCTGGTGGAACACGCAAGTCAGATTATCGACGGAAAGCACGCCCAGTAGTCAACCAAACGGTGAAACTTGCAGAGTGATTGTCTGAATAAACATTGATTTGGCTCAAATCATATTCTGCCACAAATTGCTGTCTCATACTATTTCACACAAACCCTGATACATATAGATTTCTCGTAGGGGCACAGTATGCTGTGCCCCTACCAACGTATACTTTACTTTGGATATATTGATTGTATCTGAAGCGATCGCCTTTACCCCAATGTCAAAATTCCTGCGGTAAAATCTGCCAATAGTCGTTTTGTCTCTAACCAACGCACACCCAAGAGAACGTTATCTAGATGATCTCCACCCAAAACTTCTATAGTGAACTCTTCTCCATCTAAAAGCACGATTCCCTCATAAAGATTAAAGCGTGCTTCTCCCCATGCTGTTTGCATATCCCGTTGTTCATTTATGTTGAGAATCCACCCTAAACTAAGAGCATCTTGGTTATCAAGTGCTAGCAAACCAGTGAATCCCGTATCTAGAAGTGCATTAACTGGTATAACATCTCCATCCAATGTAACCAAACCAATTTCAAAGATTAACTCACTCTGACTATTAAATTCTCCAAAAATCATATTCTGCCACAAGTTCCTCTCTCATTGAGGCGCATAATGAGGCGCATTTTATCAGAATATTTTTCACGAGCCTTTTGTCTAGCGACATCTTCGTTTGGATCGATAAAATAATCTCCACTATCAGGCTCAATGACGATGAACCAGTCGTAGTGATCTTTAATTAACTCTGGTTGAACTCGGTCAAATACTACTCGACAACGTTGATAAAATACTTCGTCT
>JBBSCU010000009.1:0-40679 GCA_038249935.1 Chroococcales cyanobacterium | reverse complement strand
TGTCGTTGCCAGCACCGCCGTTGATCACGTTGGCAGAGGCGTTCCCGGTAACGTTGTCATTGCCAGCGCCCATAGTAGCGTTCTCGAAGTTGATGTAGCTTTCACCGCCAAAGTTTGTCAGACCGGTTGTCATGTTGAAGACATAGTTGCCAGCAAAGGCAGTGTGGTCTATCACGTCAACTCCCGTGCCGCCATCCATAGTCTCGGTGCCAAGCCCTGAGAACATCACGTCGTTGCCAGCATCACCACGGTCAATACCGCCGTCGCCGTCCGAACGGATGATGTCGTTGCCGTCACCACCGTTGAGCGTGTCCGTACCCGTGCCGCCGATGAGCGAGTCGTTGCCCGTGCCGCCGTTGAGCAAGTCGTTGCCAGCACCACCATTGAGCGTGTCGTTGCCTGCACCACCGTTGAGTGTATCGTTAGTGCCGAGTGCACTAATTGTATCGTTGCCATCAAGACCAAAAATAAGATCCGCAGCAGCGTCTAATATCTGTGGGCGAGTAATAAAATTTAGTATGTCATTAGCGTTGGTACCGAAAACAATAGCCATGATTCAAATCTCCTTAGTTAATAAAGTACGAAAAGATGCTGAATTTGAGTTGGAAATCACTTGACACTCCCATCCCTACACCATGATCGTGGTGTAGCGGGGGATTCTTGGTTCACTGACATCTCCTAACCGGATTTCTCCAACTAAACTAGATGCAAAACCTCGTCTATTTTGAAACCTAGAGTAGTGCCGACACCTTGCCGTAGCAAGGTATTGCCACTACTTTTAAAAAACTATGTTTCTCAAAACAGATGTAGTTTATATTTAATCAACATCATTAATTCAGAAAATTATGCAATGTATTTGAAACTTCTTTAATCTTTATAGATACTGAAGCGATCGCTCTATACTAAGTACAGATTTGGCTTAATTTGTAGCGAATTGACACTAAGAGGTTGTTTGAAAAGTGATTGGCTGTGATTTTAGGCATTTAAGTGATCTTCCCTAGCCCACGCCAGTCGCTCATGGGGGAAACCCCCGACTCGCTAACGCTGCGCTCAGGACTTACGCACACTCTACGAATTCTTTTCCACGAGGGCATCTTGGCGGTTCGGTTCGATAAATTAAACTTTTTGGCAATTTTTGCGTAAGTCCTGAAGAAATTCAAAATCATCAAAGACCTATTTTTGAATTACCTCCTTTGGGGGTTGACAGAAAGAATAATCTAAAATCCAAAATTATTTTACTGAGTGCAAATCCAATCAAAGGCAGCTTAGAGAGTAAATATGATAGGCTTAAAAGGAAAGAACGCCTTAATTACAGGTGCAACGTCAGGTATTGGTCAGGCGATCGCCATCAGACTTGCTCAAGAAGGGTGCAACATCGCCATAAATTACCGCAAAGACCCTGAAACTGGGGCAGAGACGGAAGAGATGGCATTGCAAAAAACCTGCTCAAATGTCGATAATTGTGGTGTAAAGTCGCTGCTAGTTCAAGGAGATGTTTCCCAAGAATCAGACATTGTTGAGATGGTTAACACCGTGGTTAAGGAATTTGGCAGTGTAGATATTCTAGTCAACAATGCCGGCATTCAAATAGATAGTCCATCCCACGAAGTTACCACAGCAGACTTTGACCGGGTAATTGCCGTAAATCTCCGGGGTGCGTACCTCTGCGCCCGTGAAACTATTAAACACCTCCTGTCTATTAATCGTCCCGGAGTGATTATTAATATTTCCAGCGTTCACGAAATTATTCCTCGACCGATGTATATCAGCTATTCCATTAGCAAAGGCGGTATGGAAAACCTGACTAAAACCTTAGCATTGGAATATGCCAGCCGAGGTATTCGTGTAAACGCTATTGCCCCCGGAGCAACGATCACACCAATAAATCAAGACTGGATAGATGACCCTGAAAAAAAGGCGATGGTGGAAAGTCATATCCCAATGGGGCGTGCTGGCTCCTCTGAGGAGATGGCAGCCGCAGTAGCTTTTTTAGCTTCGGATGAAGCTGCCTACATCACCGGACAAACACTGTTTATAGATGGTGGATTGACTCTGTATGCTGACTTCCGGGAAACCTGGTCAGCTTGAAGTAAGGCTGACGTACTTTCCACAATTGAGCCGATACATACCATTAGTGGAATTAAACGCCTATGACTAGCGCGATCAATGATAACAATCTGCTGGAAGCAGAAGCCTGGCAACTGTTGGAAAAGTCCATAATTTATTACCAGGGAAAACCCATTGGGACTGTAGCCGCCCACGATCCGGAGTCAGATGCACTTAATTATGACCAGTGCTTCCTCCGCGATTTTGTTGCTTCTGCCTTGGTATTTCTCATGCACGGCAAAGCAGAAATTGTCCGCAACTTTTTAATAGAAACGCTTAAATTACAAAGTCACGACAAGCAGATGGACTGCTTTGAACCGGGAGCGGGATTAATGCCCGCAAGTTTCAAAGTACATTCTAATGGGAATGAAGAATTTTTGGTCGCTGATTTTGGTGAGATGGCGATCGCTCGCGTTCCCCCAGTTGATTCCTGTATGTGGTGGATTATCCTGCTACGGGCTTATGAAAAAGCGACAGGCGATTTGTCTCTAGCACGTCAGCCAGATTTCCAAGCCGGAATTAAGCTGATTTTGGATCTTTGCCTAGTACATCGGTTTTCCCTGTACCCAACAATGTTAGTCCCCGATGGCGCGTTTATGATTGACCGTCGCATGGGAGTCTACGAACATCCTCTAGAAATTCAGGTGTTATTTTACGCGTCCCTAAGAGCAGCTAGTGAATTGCTTTTACTAGATGCGGATGGTGATAGTTATCTCGGCAGAGTCAATAGGCGATTGGGAGCTTTAAAATATCATATCAGTAACTATTACTGGCTAGACCTGAAGCGATTGGGGGAAATCTATCGTTACAAGGGTAACGAATTTGGTAAAGAAGTTGCGAATAAATTCAACATCCAATCAGAATCAATCCCTAATTGGTTGACCGAGTGGTTGCCCGAATCTGGAGGATATTTAGCAGGAAATCTGGGGCCGGGACGGATGGATTTTCGCTTTTTTACTCTGGGAAATCTCATGTCAATCTTAGCTTCCTTGGCAAGCGAAGCTGAATCTCAAAGAATTATGAATCTGTTTGCCCAACGCTGGCAAGACTTAATTGGCTCTATGCCTGTTAAAATCTGCTTTCCAGCTTTGGAAGGTTTAGAGTGGAAAATTGTTACAGGATGTGATTCTAAGAACAGCCCTTGGTCTTATCACAATGGCGGTAACTGGCCGGTTTTACTGTGGTTTTTTACTGCGGCGGCGCTAAAAACAGATCGAACAGAACTTGCCCAAGCTGCGATCGCCATTGCCGAAAGGCGTTTATTTAAAGATAAATTCCCAGAATACTACGATGGTCACAATGGTCGTTTGATTGGCAAAGAAGCCAGAATTTATCAAACTTGGAGCATTGCCGGATTGCTAGCAGCTAAACAATTGCTGGCAAATCCAGAGTACTTGGAATTAATTAGCTTTCCAGAGGGTCTTGAAGGCCCAGGTTGTAGCCTGTAGGTGCTGATTGCACCCCAGGGCTTCTACCCCGAATCTGATTTAGTAGTGTAATTATCAGGGTGTATTTGCTAACTAGCTATACTGACGCGGTATCAGAAGCGATCGCTTAAAGTAGAAATTAAGAAATACCAGAGGTGTGTTATGTAAAATTTTCCTCAATAAAAATTAGCTCTCTTCTATTACCCTAAGAAGTGAAAAATAACTTCAAATTCTTAAATAGCCAATAACTGATACACTAGATTGTAAGGGTATCCGAAGTGTAATACTTAGTTATATCACAAGATAATCTTTGCATAAGTAACACGTTTTAACGTGTATAAACCATGAAAATAACTTCAAATTTAATTCCAGAATTTGAAAAACTATTCAGACAAAAATTACAACTAAATAATTGTCGGCTCAGAAAGAAGAGACAAGAGAATAATTATGAAATAATTACTCCAGCTAAAGACATTTTTTTGATGTATTGGTCTGAATTCCCAGAAATTAGCCTGATATATCAGCCTATAGGAGTACGCACTTACCAAACTGAAGTTTATGAGCGAGCTATCCGCTCCCACATTAGTTTTTGTATAACTAGTCTCCAGGAAAATCCTGCCTCTGAATCACCATTATTGGTGACATAACTAATACTTAGATAACCTACAGAATATTTACTAAGCTCTCGCCAGTTTTTATCATATAACTGACGAGAGTTAATTACTGAAAATCTGTTGATCGTAAAGATAAAAATGGAATCCGAAAAAATTCAAGATCAGCTAGATTATAAAACCCTGTTAGCCAATGCAAAGCAAGCCTTAAAACTTGAATACCATAAATCATCTGCTTTAGCATCCAAATTGCAAGCCATAAAAATTCAGTTAGAGCAAGTTGAGGCTGAAAATAAAATCTTGAGGGAGAGTGCTTATGAAGATGTAATTAAGCACTTTGAGGCACGTAGCCAAGCAGCAGAAGCACTAGCGCTAAAAACAGAAGTGCGCCAAAGATTTCTTGAAGCTAATGGTTGTAATGATGATCAGAGCTTCGATATTTTATGGGATAGCATTAAAAATAAGATTAAAATCCAAGACGGGGAAGTGAGAATCGTTGCTCAAAATGGCACTCCCAAATTCACCTTAACCGGCAGCATGATGACTTTGAGGGATTTTATTCAATCTCTCAAACAAGACCCAATCTTGGGAAAATTTTTCTTGAACTAAAGAGCCAAATTAATTAAAGCCTCTCGCTAGAAGCGGACTAAGGATTGTAGCAGAAGTTATTCATCTTCGTTTCCTGGCGGTCGTTCGCTCTCGCTTTGTTGGGCGTTCCATTCCAAAATAATCCGCTCTAACATCTCAGATTGCGTACAGTTATTAACATCGGCATATTCTTTAATCAACTGCCTCACTTTCGGACTAACGTGGTCAATCTCTAGTTGGTTATCTTGTACCATCTGATTAATTTTTAGGGTCTACTAATAGTACAGCTCTGCGTAAAATCGTGGCGAATTGAGGGGTGAAATTTAAACGCAAAGGAGAGGCAGCGCGTTGGGCGGGTTTCCCGACTTGAAGCGACTGCCGGCGCAGAGGCACGCGGAGAATTAATGAGAGAGATGTTGTATTTAGCTAGGCGGAGGTGCTTCCTCTACTGGACGGATAATTGCAGGGGCTGGTGCGACTTCTGGGTTAAAAATTGCCTGTAATGCTTGTTCTAAGGTTTGTGCCATGACAATCCGGTTTTCGTAAGCCACAACTACCCGCACCAAAGTTGGCAGGCTATTCTGTGTGGCTTCTAGATAAATTGGCTCGACGTACAGCAGCGATTGCTCAATGGGAATTACTAATAGGTTGCCTTGAATGGCTCTCGACCCCTGACGATTCCACAAGGAAATTTGCTGGGAAATTACTGGGTCTTGGTTAATCCGCGCCTCGATTTGCTCTGTCCCGTAGATTAGTCTTTCTTTGGGAAAGGTATATAACAACAACTTACCGTAGCTTTCGCCATCCGATCGCGCCGCTAACCAAGCAATTAAATTAGTCCGCTGTCGGGGAGTGTAGGGTAGAAGCAGAATAAATTCCTCAAAATCTACAGTGGGTAGACTAGTAATCAAATAATACGGCTCTACCGGACGGGTTTCATTGCCATAGATTTCGTTAGGAATCTGCCACTGGTCTTCCCTGTTGTAAAATACCTGGGGGTCAGTCATGTGGTAAGTCATCAACCGCTCAGATTGAATTTTGAAGAAGTCCACCGGATAGCGGATATGACTGCGGAGACTAACTGGCATGGCACTTAGTGGTTTGAAGGTGTTGGGAAATATCCTTGACCAAGTGGCAATAATTGGATCGCTCTTATCTGCAATATAAAAATTCACGCTGCCATTGTAGGCATCAATGACTACCTTAATCGAGTTGCGAATATAGTTGATACCATCGCTACCAGTGTCTGAGTAAGGATAGCGATCGCTTGTTGTGTAAGCATCAACAATCCAGTAAAGATAACTAGGATTTTTGGGGAAATCTTCATTAGCCGCAGCAGCCACTAAATAAGGGTCGCTGTCAAATTTGAGAAAAGGTGCGATCGCTCGAATTCTTTGCTTGACATTTCGCCGGAATAGTACCCTTGTATCTGGCAAAAAGTCCCGCGTTAGAACCATCTGCCAATCTTTCAAATACATCGCAAATAACCATCGTCGCCATGCTGAACCGATTTCAACGCCACCCAGACCATCGTAAGAGTTGTAAACATTGTCACTACCACTGGGGTAGTCTAACTCTCGAACTCTTGTGCCAGTCATTACGTAGCTATTAGCGATTTCACCGTAATAAATTCGGGGCTGCCCAATGGGAATACTGTCACGAATGGCTTCACTAGAAGTTGTGAGGGCGCTACTATCACCGCTAATATCTTTGACAAAATATTCTGGTAGCCCACCCGGCCCAACTGTATTAACTGGACTAACAGTAAACCCAAAACCGTGGGTATAAATAAGGCGGCGGTTAACCCATGTTTGAGCTTCCTGTGGTACGCCAGTGTAGTCTAATTCTCGTGCAGCAATCAATACCTGTCGCCGTTCTGTTGAGTCAATTGCTTCCTGCTCAGGTTCTGGTGGGTTTTGAGGGGCTGATGGTCGGCGGTAAGTTACATCTGTTTTCAGAGTATATCGATCAATATCGGCATCGGGGAAGCGATAATATGGCCGAATTTGTTGCAATTGACGATTAGTTTGTAACAGTGGTCGCTGATCCCAAAGGCGAATATTCCGAATTGTCAAGTCATTCTCTTGAATATCAGCTTCAGTCAGTGTTCCTTGAGGGTTGAAGCCTTTGGAATCGATCGCCTCTAAATCAAATGCTTGGCGAGTCAAGGCGATAGTCCGCTGAATGTAGGGTTGCTCTCGTTGCAACTCATTAGGTAGGACAATTAAATATTGCACCACAGCAGGTAAAACAATATCAGCTGCTACAACCATTATTAAATAAACCCCTAACCCGTAAAATACTAAGGGACGATACCGAGATTTGGGTTTCCAGAAAAACGTTCGCCAAAGTAGGTAAAAAGCGATCGCTGCTGCCACAATGCACAAAACGGTATAAGCTGGCAACTGGGCTATCACATCCGTGTAGCTGGCACCATAACTAACACCACGGGTAGAATACACCAGTTCATAGCGACTTTGCCAGTAACTCAGAGCCACTACCAGCATCAACAAGCCACACATACCGGATAAATGGCGCTGCTGCTGGGGTGAAAAACCAGGGAAAATCCCCTGACTCAAACTGTTTCCTGACAGGAAATAAGTTAGGGTAACGGCGACGAAGCCATACAAACATAATCCCATCAGCCAGAGTTCTAGCAGTTCCCAAAAGGGTAAGGAAAATACGTAAAAGCTGATATCTTTACCAAATAAAGGCTCAGTGCTGTTGAAAAGGGTGGGGTGGAAATATTGCAGCACCTTTGGCCAGTGTTGGAATAAGATAAACGCAAAAATGGGACTTAATAAAACTGCGATCGCTCTTAGTAAAAATTGGGGATAAATTAAGATTGCGATCGCTACTCCCCCAATTAAACCGAGATACCAGATTTGAGAGACAATTTGCCTCAAGAGTTGCCAGATTGTCTCTGGTCGAAATAAGGCGGGAATGGGTAAACTAGCATTATTAACTGGAGAATTCCAGTAAAAAAGAGCAATTTGACCATAGTGAGCCAGCATCAGCCCAATCAACAAGCTCAGTACCAGAGTTAGGGGTAATAACCAGCGCAATTTTAATGTTTGAAAGCGTTGCGGTGCAAGTATCCGGGTTTCGTTGCGTCTTGGATAATCAGGACTGAGAAAATTTGTTAATTCACTGTTGAGTTCTGCTGACTCAATCTTCAAAGACTGGGGATATTTTAGCCGTTGTGCTAGAGCCAGGTTTAGCAGTAGATAGGTAGCTGTTATCCCAGCTACCACTATCCACAAAACACCACGAGTTACCACCCTCAACAGAAATACTTGGAGGTAGCCGACTTCCTGAAACCAAAAAATCTCTGCTCCCAGGCGAGAACCCAGATCCAACAGTAGCCACAGCCCCAAGAATACAATTAATAGTCTAAAGCTCCATTTCCAGAACATTCCTTACCCTAACAGTCAAATATTTTTCGGTGTCTACGATAACTGTAAGCGATCGCTCTTATTGAAGACGATCCTTGTTAGATACTAAGTGGATTTCTGCTCAGAAAAGGGGTAATATTCTTGGCAACTAGCGATAAACATCGTTTAATATGACTAATCGCGCTCCTAATTCAGCTTTCAGATATTCAGTAATGTTTGATTTTTAAATTGTAATTATGCTAACCAGTGTTGACCGTTTATTATTTGTCCGGCGAGTCCCAATTTTTAAGGAATTGCGGGATGATTTTATTGTGCGGCTCACTTCAGTGATGAACGAACTGTCATTTCCAGCTAATTACACCATTTTTCGTCAGGGAGAAGAAGGGCGATCGCTTTATATTGTGGTGTCAGGCCGAGTTAAAGTCCACATTGGTAATAAACTACTTGCAGAAGTGGAACAGGGAAAATACTTTGGCGAAATGGCAGTATTTGATACTCAACCTCGCTCCGCCACTGCAACGACTTTGGAACATTGTGAATTTTTAGAACTGACGCAAGAGCAATTGTATGATGCGATCGAAGAAACTCCCGAAATTGCGGTGAATATCATTCGTGAGTTATCCCGTCTGATTCGCAAATTGAATGACGACATGAATATAAACGGTGTAAAAACTTAAAAGACCACTGATCAATCAATTATTTATTTTATTCCTGCTTATTTTTATTTTCACTTGAATTTGCAAGACTAAAATAATAAGTTGTTATTCCAGCCGCTAAGGGTGTTAAGAAAGCATACAAACCTTTCGCTGTATCATTATTAGCTGCAATGGCATCTTTAATATAGCCATCTTTATCATCTCCTTTTAAGGCTGCTAATTTTTGACTAAGCTGATTGACACTGTAATAGTTAAAACCGATAAGCACAATCAAAGTTACCCATAATGATGCTGCTAGAAACATTGACATGGTTAATTTAAGAGTTTCACGCCAACCAGGACTGGTAAAAAGCTTCATTTTAGAGCTCAAATCCGAATCTCCGGTTATGTCTATTGGCTCTTTTGTTGTAGTGAGATTCAGATCATTAGAGCTCAAATCCGAATCTCCGGTTATGTCTATTGGAGGTAGAGGATTAGGTCGGTCAGGATTTGACATATTTATTAGTTAAACAAATTAGTTAAACAAATTAGTTAAACAAAATTTCCTCCCCTACTTGTAGGAAATAAGGGAGAAAAGTCTTATACAAAGCTTTTATTGTATTTTTGAGCAAGACTAACATTTACTTAACTCATGTATGCCTTATCCAAACTCACAAGTGTATACCAAGTTTAGGAAACTAGACTTTATTTGTTAACAACAACCACTGGTTGAACAGTATCTCCTGTCTTTAACAACAGTTCAGGTTGTGGGCCTTGGCGGCTAGCATCAGAGTAAAGTTTCATGATTTCTAGACCTCGACGAAGAACTTCAGTTTGAGGAATATTCAAGTCTTCGGCAATTTGTTTGAGGTTTTTACTAGCAGTGTCATTGAGACTAATATTAATTTGGTCTGCCATTTTAGTTCTCCACATTTATTGTATTAATTGAACAAGGTTTTTACTGGCTAATAGCATTTTTGGGCATAGTTTACTACTACTATACTAACCTAAAAAGCCATTCTAGTACACTTCGGCGGAAATAAGCCACCCATTTCAAATGCCTAAAACCCTTACGCAATGGTAATTACGAATTATGCGTAGCGGTACTAGTCAACATTTTGAGTAAGCATAGCTTGTATTAAAGCCATGTAAATCAGACTTTTAAAAAGTATATTTTTGCCTAAGTTTCTCCAACTGTACTAAAGCAGAGAGATATTACGAGTTATGACTATTCAAAAGTGATTATGTCTCAGGCAATACTCTAGAAACTGCTGGGGAATCTCTACACTTTCTCCCCAATGCTGATGAACATAAGAAGCGTGAATATTAACAGGTAAACCCCATCCCTCGCATCCCATATTTTCCTCACAATCGTAACGAGAAGTTTCAAATAGAGGCTGACTGGGAGTTAAGGTTAAACAAGAACGATGAAACTCATGTCCGTAAACAGTTGTACCTGCTTTCACTAACAGATTATCTTGCAAAGCTACTGCCCGACGATACCCTAAAGTTAAACGCCCACCCATCACAGCAGATGTCGGTAATACTCCCGCCATCGACCAAGATTTACCCTCAAAATCGATAATTTGCTCACACAAATACATTAAACCCCCGCATTCAGCGATCGCCGGCATTCCTTTAAGAATTGCTGTTTTCACTGCATCACGGGCGCTGGTATTTTCTGTTAATTGCTGGGCAAAAACTTCTGGGAAACCACCGCCAAAATACATTCCCTGGATGTTTTGTGGTAGTTCAGTATCTTCTAATGGACTCCAGAAAACCAGTTCTGCACCCAACTGTTGCAGCAAATCGAGATTGTCTTGATAGTAAAAATTAAAAGCGCGATCGCGGGCAATGGCAATTCTAACCGGGGATGGGAGATAAGGGGGATGAGGGGGATGAGGGAGTGGTTCTGATTTTAATAGAGGTAACAAGCGTTGCCAGTCAAAGCAAGTATCTCCTAAATCGGCAAAGCGATCAATTAAAGCATTGAGTTCGGGAAGCTCGGCTGTGGGTACTAAACCCAAATGGCGATCGGGAATTGTGATGTTATCTTGACGACGTAGTACGCCGAGAATAGGTAATTGTAGGGGTTCTAGGGAATCTTTCAGTAGAGACAGATGGCGATCGCTCCCAACTCGATTTAGTACCACCCCAGCAATTTTAATTCTGGGATCAAAAGAGCAGTAACCGTGAGCGATCGCAGCCACAGAACCAGAAAGGCGACTACAATCAATCACCAATACTACTGGTAAATCTAAAAGCCGCGCGATGTGTGCGGTACTTGCAAAGTCAGTAATTTGTCCTTTGTGATTGGTCATTTGTCCTTTGTCTTTTGCAGATGACAAATGACCAGTGACCAATGACGAAACCCCATCAAATAATCCCATCACCCCTTCCACTAGAGCATATTCACTTAGTTGGCTATGATGGGCAAAACATTGCTGAACGTAGGCTTCGGAAGTTAGTACTGGGTCTAAATTCCGACAAGCACGACCAGTAACGTGCTGATGAAACATTGGGTCAATGTAGTCTGGGCCTACCTTGAAAGATTGTACGAGGCGATCGCGACGACGTAAAGATGCTAAAAGGGTAAGCGTGACTGTTGTCTTACCCACCCCACTCCGTTCTCCAGCAATGATTAAAGCCATAAATGAAACAAATAAGATTTTGACGCAGCAGCTATTTAAGTATTAATTAAATTTTGACTGGTAAGATTATTCTGTGTTTGATAACATCTGCAAAAGAGGAACCTTTTATGATCGTTGTTCATCATCTTAACAACTCGCGATCGCAGCGTGTACTATGGCTGCTTGAGGAATTAGGTATCGAATACGAGATCAAATTCTATCAACGTGATCCAAAGACGATGCTAGCACCAGAGTCGCTGCACCAAGTCCATCCCCTCGGCAAGTCACCAGTGATCACAGATGGAGACCTTGCGATCGCTGAGTCGGGTGCTATCATCGAATACATAACTGCTCGCTACGCCAACGGTCGGCTAGTCCCAGCATCCGGTACGCCGGAGCATCTGCGTTATACCTATTGGCTGCATTACGCCGAAGGCTCTGCAATGCCACTGCTGGTAATGCAGTTAGTCTTGAACAAATTCGGGGCAGGAGACAGCAGCGTAGTTAGCGGATTCGTTGCGCCTCAGATCAAACTTCACTTTGACTACATAGAAAGCGAACTCGGTAAAAGTACATGGTTTGCGGGCGAAGAATTTACTGCCGCTGATATCCAAATGAGCTTTCCCCTCGAACTAATTGCCATGCAACCCCAAGAAGTCGAGAGCCGGCCAAAGCTCAAAAAATTTATCGACCGAATTCATCCGCGGCCTGCTTACAAACGCGCCCTTGAGCGTGGAGGCAAATACGACGTATCCTTTCAATAATTAGACTGTTAAGAAGCGATCGCCCTCAACAACGCAACTTTACAAATACTATAGGCGATCGCGCTTCGGGTTGCCGTAGGCATCGCTCTGCGTCTTGGCAACTTGCCAGACTCTTCTTCAGGAGTGAGGGCATGAGTAATAAAAAGAAAACATTAGCGCTAATTTTATCACGCTTCAATTTATTAACCATTAATAATACCTATCAGGATTTTTATCAGCAGCAATAAATCTTCTGGAACTTGATAGCGTTTCTGATCTTGAGTTACCTGACGATTTACACGATGGTAAACTCCAAAACGCCAGTCTTCACCAGTCGTAACTGCTCCATATAGAAGCTCAGATGTAGATTTAGTCCATTCATCAAGTGCGATTAATTCGATTGCAAGTTGAGTAAATCCCCTAACTAAATCTGATTGTTTGGCTTCAATGACTAATAAATTTTGAGGTGCTGCAATATAGTAGTCGAGAGTTCCTTTCAGATAGTCGTTGACAGCAATAGAATATTCTATATTGAGTCGCTGATTAGTTAAATCGCATACCTCAAACAAAATCGGGCCAATTAAAGCTTCCCGTCTGGCAGTTTCATTAACTAAATCGATGTGAGATAAATTCCGCTGAAGTTGCTGCTGTAAAAGCTGGATGTCTAAAACTTCTGAAGATTCAGGTAGCGTGAGATTCTTCCTTTTAAAAGTGCAATTTAATTCGGCTAAAATATCATCAATAGTAAATGGCAATTCAAAATATCGACTGAAAGTATAAGATTCACCAGCTTTTAGAATGCGGCGGGAATTCATAAAAAACCTCAGCCAAATTTATACTCCCTATTTTATACCAAGACTCACCAGAACCTAATGGCAGAAAACGGTGATACTGATCTACGCTTCAGACATGGATAAAATAATTTATACTTAAATCCCTAGCGATACCTGCGGGGGTAAACTACGCAAATAGCCAAAAGTGAGTTTTATTGAATTCCACTGGAGTATTTATCTAAAAAATAGCGATCGCAGCTAGGATTTTTCAGTCTGAGAAGTGTCAAAATACTCCTAGATAATTAATTTTTAAACAACTGGTTGATCATCTTGTAATGACTCATTCTACTGATATCGCTACCTTAGCCCGCTTGATGGCAGCTGACTTTAGCAATCAAGAACAAGCTTTTGAAAATCCGCCTTTTTATGCCCACATTCGCGTATGTATCCGTCCCTTACCCTTGGAATTGTTGTCTGGGGTGAGCTTGTTTCTCGAACAAGCTTATGATTTTATGCTCAATCAACCCTATCGAATGCGGGTAATGAAGTTGATTCCGGCAGAAAACCACATTGTCATCGAACACTACACAATTAAAGAAGAACAAAAGTTTTATGGCGCATCTCGTGATCCCGAACGCCTAAAAGTCTTATCCATTGACCAACTGGAAAAAATGCCAGGTTGCAACATGGTTGTAGAGTGGACAGGTCAGAGCTTCAAAGGCAGGGTTGAACCTGGTAAAGGTTGTATTGTAATTCGTGATGGCAAAAATACTTATCTGGATAATGAATTTGAGATTGACGCTGAAAAATTTTTCAGCCTCGATAGGGGAAGAGATTTAGACACCGATGAACATCTCTGGGGGTCTATCGCCGGAGCATTTCACTTTGTCCGTTGGGGCAGTTTTGCCGATGAAGTGAAGGTGTAATAAGTAAGGAGTGAGAAGTTAAAACTCATAACTTCCAACTCCTAACTTTCATAATATCCTGTAGCAGTTAATAACAGTGAACGAAAATAAGGAACTTACTCAATCCAAGTTTTCCGGTTGCCATTAAGATACAGTTTCAGCTTTTTAGTGAAGGTATTGATCTCGGAAAGAGAATTGCCTCATTTATTTGGGAACACTAAAGTCAGGAATTATCAAGACTTAGTGGTGGGATAATGAATATAGTAAATATTGCCGGATATCACCTCAGCGAACAACTCTACGATGGCTCCAGAACCCTGGTTTATCGAGGCTATCGACAAGCTGACTCATTACCTGTAGCCATTAAACTGCTGAAAAATCCTTATCCTAGTTTCAGCGAACTGGTGCAATTTCGCAATCAGTATACCATCGCCAAAAATCTCAACTCACCCCTAATCATCCAAACCTATAGCCTAGAACCCTATCAAAATTGTTATGCCTTGGTAATGGAAGATTTTGGGGGAATTTCTTTAAAGGATTATTTCACCCGTGTTGAAACATTACATACAAAGTCTCTGCAAGAATTTTTGCTTATAGCGATCGCTCTGTGCAATACCTTAGATATACTCTATCAGCAACGGATTATTCATAAAGACATCAAACCCAGCAATATTTTAATTAATCCCGAAACTAAACAACTTAAATTAATCGATTTTAGCATTGCATCACTATTACCAAGAGAAACCCAAACCCTCGTCAATCCCAATGTGTTAGAAGGGACACTAGCTTATATTTCCCCAGAACAAACAGGCAGAATGAATCGGGGGATTGACTACCGGACTGATTTTTATTCTTTAGGTGTGACATTCTACGAGTTACTCACAGGAGAATTACCTTTTCAATCAAATGATCCAATGGAGTTGATACATTCTCATATTGCAAAACTTCCGCCACTTTTAGGAAATAAGGAAGAGATTCCTCAAATTCTTTGTGATATCGTGATGAAATTGATGGCGAAAAATGCCGAAGACCGCTATCAAAGTGCATTAGGATTGAAATTAGATTTAGAAAATTGTTTACATCAGCTAAAAGAAACTGGCGAAATTAAGAGTTTTGAGATTGCCCGACGGGATGTGTGCGATCGCTTCATCATCCCTGATCAACTTTATGGACGAGAAACCGAAGTAAAAACCCTACTCGAAGCCTTTGAGCGGGTTAGTCTGGGTGCAACAGAAATAATGTTGGTAACAGGATTTTCGGGTATTGGTAAAACAGCAGTTGTCAACGAAGTTCACAAACCAATTGTGCGGCAACGTGGCTATTTTATCAAAGGAAAATATGACCAATTTCAACGTAATATTCCTTTGGGTGCTTTTGTCCAAGCATTCCGAGATTTAATGGGTCAATTGCTCACAGAAAGCGATGCTCAAATCCAGCAATGGAAAAATAAGATATTAGAAGCTGTTGGCGAAAACGGACAGGTAATTATTGAAGTCATTCCCGAATTATCAATAATTGTTGGTCAACAACCACCCATCACAGGATTATCAGGCACTGCTGCACAAAATAGATTTAATTTATTATTCCAAAAATTTACCCAAGTCTTTACCACTGTCAAACATCCATTAGTAATGTTTCTAGATGATTTACAATGGGCAGATTCGGCATCATTAAAGTTAATGCAACTATTAATGGCTGATACAGGGCATCTTTTGTTAATTGGTGCGTATCGTGATCATGAAATCAACCCAGGACACCCATTAATGTTGACGTTGAGTGAAATCCAAAAAACACAAGCAACGATCAATACAATTACCTTAGCACCACTAAGTCAAAAGACAGTGAATCAGTTAGTTGCTGACACACTAAGATGTACACAAGAATTAGCGTTGCCTCTTTCTCATTTGGTATATCGTAAAACTCAAGGTAATCCGTTTTTTGCTGCACAGTTTCTCAAAGCATTGCATCAAGATAAACTGATTGAATTTGACGTTAATTCCGGTTGTTGGCAGTGTGATATTGCACAGGTGAATCAGCAAGCAGTAACAGATGATATTGTTGATTTTATGGCATTGCAATTACGCAGAATGCCACCATTAACTCAACAGGTGTTGCAACTAGCGGCTTGTATTGGCAATCAATTCGATTTGGCAACTTTAGCGATTGTTTCGGAAGCATCAGAAATCGAAACGGCGGCTAATTTGTGGGAAGCTTTACAAGAAGGGGTAATTTTACCAATTAGTGATATTTATAAGTTTTATCAGAGGGAAGACAATGATAAATTGACACTGCAAAATGAGAATACCAGCAAACAATTAGCCAAATACAGATTTTTACACGACCGAGTACAGCAAGCTGCCTATTCTCTGATTCCCGATCTCCAAAAACAGACTACCCATTACCACATCGGACAACTACTCCTAAAAAAGATTTCCTCCGCAGCTAGAGTTGACCGGATTTTTGAACTGGTCAATCAATTAAATTACGGAACTTCTCTCATTACCCAACAATCAGAACGAGATGAATTAGCCCAACTCAACCTCACCGCTTGTCGCAAAGCTAGAGCCGCCACCGCCTATCAAGCAGCTCGTGAATATGCCGCAGTGGGATTATCTCTGTTGGGACAAAAGGCTTGGCAACAGCAGTATGAAATGACCCTTGCCTTACATGAATTAGCGGCTGAAGTAGCTTTTTTGCGTAGCGACTTTACACAGATGGAACAGTACATTGATATTGTTACCAAACAGGCGCACTCCTTACCTGAACAGGTTAATGTTCACCGCATTAGAATTCAATCTCATGTTTCCCAAAGTGAATTTACCGAAGCGATCGCGATCGCTCAAACAATTCTGCAACAGCTTGGTGTCACCTTTCCTGAAACACCTACACCCACAGATATTCAACAGGTATTCCAAGCACTCGGAGAACTGATTGGAGATAGAAAAATTGAAGATTTAGTTCACCTACCTGTGATGACGGATGATTCAAAACTCGCAATTGTCCAGATTGCCAGTAGCATCATCTCAGCAACTCATATTACTGGCTCTCCCTTGCTCCCATTACTGGTTTCGTTATCGGTTAAACTATCTATTCAATATGGCAATACATCAGTTTCAGCCTTTCACTATGCTATGTATGGCATCATTCTGTGTAATATGCTCAAAGATGTAGATAGAGCAGTGCAGTTTGGTCAGTTAGCACTCCAGGTCATCTACAAACTGGATGCTAAAGCAATTAAATCTGAAGTATTAGCTACCCTGGGAGCATTTATCCTGCACCGCAACTCTCATACAAAAGAAACGCTATCACTCGCGCAAGAGGGTTATGCTACTGGACTAGAAGTCGGAAACCCAGAGTTCGCTGGAAATAATGCCATCAATTTTTGTAACAATTCTTTTTGGTGCGGTCAACCTCTTGCCATTTTAGAGCAGGAGACTCGCATCTACTGCAATGCTTTGGTGCAACTGCACCAATTGACAGCAGCTAATAACTGCCGAATCTTTTGGCAATCTATATTAAATCTGTTGGGTTTTGCAGAGCATCCCTGGATTTTGTCGGGGGACTATCTCCAAGAGACAGAATTTCTGCCACTGTTGCTGTCTACCAATGACTTGTTTGGGCTGTATTCTTTCTATTTATATAAGTTGACGCTTTGCTTCTGGTTTGGGGAAATTGAGCAAGCTATAAACTACGCAGTTGAAGTCAGACGCTATGCAATTGCTGGTGCTGGATTTGTTGGTGAACCTGCATTTTATCTCTACGATTCTCTGATCGTTTTAGCACATTTGAGTCAACCGTCAGATGAGACATCAGAAGCGCTTCAACGTGTGGCACAAAACCAAACAGAATTACAGCATT
The DNA here is from genome assembly GCA_038249935.1 of Chroococcales cyanobacterium. Classification (GTDB taxonomy): domain Bacteria; phylum Cyanobacteriota; class Cyanobacteriia; order Cyanobacteriales; family Nostocaceae; genus Nostoc. Next base: position 23,008 of record JBBSCU010000009.1, on the reverse strand, counting down.
GGGCGCATTATGCCCCGATGAATCACCAGCATAAAGTTGACCTAGTTGAAGCAGAAAAATATCGGATTTTAGGAAAGCATTATGAAGCAGGGGATTGGTACGATCGCGCGATCGCTGGAGCCAAAGCCAACGGTTACATCCAAGAAGAAGCCTTAGCTAACGAACTCGCTGCCAAGTTCTACCTCAACTGGGGCAAAGAAAAAGTCGCCGTTGGATATATGCAAGAAGCTTACTATTGTTATGCCCATTGGGGAGCAAAAGCCAAAGTTGATGATTTAGAAAAACGTTATCCTCAACTACTGCAAGCAATTCTGCAACAGCGACAACTTAACTTCAATTCTCTAGAAACCATCGCTTTTTCTGGTATTTCTTCATCTACTCGCACTTCTAGTTCTGGCAACACCAGTATTTCCAGCATTCTCGATTTTACCTCTCTCCTCAAAGCCGCTCAAGCTATTTCTAGTTCTTTGGAAGAAGATACACTTATTGCCAATCTTACCCGCATTATTTTAGAAAACTCTGGCGCGAAAAAAGTTGTGCTGATTCTTTCTCATGAGGATATTTGGCAAGTAAGAGCAATTACTTATATTAATCAAGAGTCAAATTCCTCAATGGATATCCAAACAATTCTTGAACCCCAATTACTAGATAATTGTCAACATATTCCTACAAAAATTATTCATTACGTCAAAAATACCCAACAAACAGTTGTGATAGACAATTGCAAAACAGATATTATTGGGGTAATTGGGAAGTATATGTTAGAACATCAACCTCAAAGTGTGTTATGTACTCCGATTATTAATCAAGGGCATTTGATGGGGATTCTCTACCTAGAAAATAAACTGACAAGTAATGTATTTACTAGCGATCGCCTTGATGTTTTGAATTTCCTCTGTACTCAAGCTGCCATTTCTTTGGAAAATGCCCAATTATATAATCATCTTCAGGAACGAGAAAAGTTTCTAAGTAGTATTTATGAAGGTGTTGGCTGTCTCATCTTTGTGATTGATGTCCGGGAAAATGGGAGGTTTGAGTACATAGGATGGAGCAAATCTTGTGAAGTAGCAATTAATATATCTGCTTCGGAAGTGTTGGGTAAAACTCCGCAAGAATTACATGGTAATGAAGGTATAGTAGTATATCAAAATTGTCTGCGTTGTTTCCAACTAGGAGTACCAGTTACTTATGAAGAATGTCTAACATTTAATCATCAAAAAAGTTGGTGGTTAACTACACTCAGTCCCTTAAAAGATGAGACAGACAAAGTTTATCGCCTAGTCGGGACAACTGTTAATATTAGCGATCTCTACGAGGAGCTTCGCTTACGCAAACAAGCTGAAGAAGCAGTAACAGAAAAATCTCAAGCACTCATTACAGTATTAGAAGATTTACAATATGCTCAATTACAGATTGTGCAAAGTGAAAAGATGTCTGCGCTGGGTAATTTAGTTGCTGGAATAGCCCATGAAATGAATAATCCCCTTGGTTTCATCGCTGCTAGTCTCAAACAGGCTAAACCCAGTATTGCTGATATTATAAAACACTTGAAACTATATGAAAAAAGGTTTCCTACTCCAGGGGATGAAATCAAAGACCATGCCGAAGAAATCGACTTGGAATATAGCTTAGAAGATTTGCCGAAGATGATTGATTCGATGACAATGGCCTGTGAGAGAATAAAAAACATCAGCATCAGTCTTCGGACTTTCTCTCGTGCAGACCAAGCTTACAAAGTACGGTTTAATATCCACGAAGGTATTGATAGCACGATTCTAATTTTGAAACATCGTCTCAAAGCAAATGAACAACGTCCCGCCATTGAAGTAGTGACTGAGTATGGGAATTTACCTCAAATTGAATGTTTTCCAGGTCAATTAAATCAGGTATTTATGAACATCCTCGCCAACTCTATTGATGCGTTGGATGAATCAAATACAGGTCGGAGTTTTGAAGAAATTAAAACTAATCCTAACCAGATTACAATTACCACCGTCTTGAAAGAGACACAGGTTGAGGTGAAGATTGCTGATAATGGAGTTGGCATGAATGAATCAGTTAAACAAAAAGTATTTGAGCATTTATTTACTACCAAAGGTGTCGGTAAAGGCACAGGATTAGGATTGGCGATCGCTAAGTCTATTGTGTTAGAAAAACATGGCGGTTCGCTCTTGGTAAATTCTACCCCTGGCGAGGGAACAGAATTTGTCATCACCTTACCGATTCTGGCTCAGACTGACAGTTAAATTTGGTAGCTTCTGTTTTAGCTCTCATAACATCCAAGCCTTGCGGCAATTTCACCCGCAGCCCTTTCCACCCTTAAACAAGAGACAGCCTTGCCCTTGACAAAAGCAACAATGGGAGTATTTTACTTTTTGTAGTGGCACACTGAGCGGTTTTTTAATTTGTTGAATTCAGGTTGTAGAGGTTGAGACTACAAAAATGTAGTGATTATCGCCAGGTTAGTCGAAGCATTTTTGGTGCTTGTCAATTACTAAGGCTAGGTGTACTATCATGATGCGATAGAAAACTTAACTCTAAGGGCAAAGCACTTTATACACTCGTATACTCGTGTTTACTTTTTTCACAAGCTCTGCAAATAAAGGAGGATTTCTCTGGAGAAATTAACAACTCTGACAAGCAATAACTTTGTTAGCAACCATGACAATGATGAAAATTCCCGGATGGGAAACTTATGCTGATTTGGAAATAAGGTGTCCTCGTCGTCCTGTATTTCAGCATCTACCCTTGCAGATGCCTTGAAAAAACAGAAAATTGTCTGATTCATCCTTTTGATACCAGCAAAGTCCCAAACTTTTGTAATCTCAATGTATACCAAAGAATCAATCAATTGTTTTGCCAAAGTAGAAATTGGGAAAACCAGTCGTGTTCTAGTAGCAGAAGGTGAAGAACTCAACCGGAAAATACTAGCTGTAGCATTGTCTGAGTCAGGTTATGAGGTGATTACATCCTCTAATGGACGATCTACGATGGAATATCTTAAAAGGTTTGAATCTGACTTACAAGAACCTGCCTTTGACATAGTTATTCTGGATTTGATGTTGCCTGAGATCAATGGGTTAGAAATCTGCCGCTTACTACGTTATCAAGGTAACTTAGTACCGATTCTGATGCTCAGTGCTAAAAATAGTGAAACTGACTGTGTTCTGGGGTTAGAAGTAGGAGCAGATGACTACTTAACAAAACCTTTTGGGATGGGAGAGCTAGTGGCTCGTTGTCGAGCGTTACTCCGCCGCCAACGCTTAACTAGTTCGCCACAAACACCAGTATTAAAGTATAAAGATGTTACCTTGAATGCTCAAGAGTGCCGTGTTCTGGTTCGTGGTCAACAGGTAAATTTGTCTCCCAAAGAGTTCCGTCTGCTAGAAGTGTTTATGAGTCATACACAGCGGGTATGGACACGACAGCAATTAATAGATGAGATTTGGGGAGGCGATTTTTTTGGGGATAGTAAAACTGTAGACGTTCATGTTCGGTGGTTACGTGAAAAGTTAGAGCTAGACCCTTCTCATCCTGAATATCTTGTGACTGTTAGAGGTTTTGGCTATCGGTTCGGATAAAGCCATTACTGGCAAATTTTCTCCAGATTTTATCAGGAAATCATTTACTATCCCAATTTCATGTGAAGCGCACAGCTTCATAATTCATGAACATCTTAGGAATATAGCAATACGATCTGATTTTTGAAAAACTCTAAGTATATGTAGGGTGTGTTACGGAAGCCGTAACACACCCTACGTATCTTTTCAGAAATCAAATATTAGTTCTATGTAAGCTTTTGTATTGTCCGATAATGTGTAGTCTCTTAAAGAATTATTATTAGGTCTTGGCTTTTAACTTAAGTAATTGTACTGAATTAATTATACACTGTCATTGCGATCGCTTCTCTACAAAACGCTCCGCAAACCCTCGCAATGGCTGTAAATATTTTTGTACGCCGAACTTACCCACGAGTGCTTTCTCTGTATTGTGCGTAGTGTACTAGAACCCAAAGAACGCCAAGGGTTTGTTTTACCGCCCAAATAATCTATCTCACTATGAACCGGATTACGGTCAAGAGATTAGTATAAAATATGCCTCCTGATAACTTTAAAATATCCTCTTAAGTTCCACTGAATAAAGTATTTATAAATATCAGTGATGCTACTCATGCCTGTTAAGCACAAGTAAAGCTATCTTGTATCAAAATAGGTATGCGAAAAACATGAAAATTATACAACAATATCTCGATCAAAAACAAGAAAAATTAATTAGCAATAGTCTATTTGACAAGTTAAAAATGCGTGAATCTAACCTAGAAGATTTTGCAGGACTTGCACATAATATTAGTTTTTGGGTAATGTCTTTTCAGGATTTATTAAGAATAAATTTATCACAAATCACTGATAAAGAATGTTATGAACTGAGCCAACAACACCTCATGGAAGATATGGGTCATGAAAAGTGGTTTTTACATGACCTCAAAGCAATGAATGTTGAACAGCCCAACTTGCAAACTCTATATAGCAAACCGCACACTGCTGTCCGTGATGCCACATTTTCACTCATGTCAGAGGTATTTCGCACTACTTATGATTACGAAAGAATTATCATGATCCTGACGCTAGAATCTGCTGGTCATGTTTTCTTTGAATGTGTTGCAGATTTGGTAGAAAAAAATAACTGGAACCCAAGTTTAAAATATTTTTCAAAATATCATCTTGATGTTGAGAAAAGTCATGATATTTATGAGAAAAAAATCCAATTGTATTTAAATAATATACAACTCAATCATCAACAAGAGAATAACCTTCTTAATATGATAGATCGGATGTATAAAGCTTTCAGCATTATGTTTGACGGACTATCTGTTGCGTTATCTTCTTCAAGAATAGTTGAATTTGCCAAATAGCTGGTAAAAATGAATTTTTCTCTAAGCTACATAGTAACAAAAACAAACTGAAGCAATAATCATAACTACTTACTCATGGAAAAACTTAGCGCTACAAAAAACCTGAAATCAACGTTTCTGATGCTTGGGAACAATATTGGAACAAAACTTTAGTTAAGTCTACTCCAATTTTGTGGGATGCCAATGTAGAACGAGCCGCAGCAGTTGACTTACCTCGTTTCCAATCATTTTTAGATCCTCAGTATGATCCAGATCATATCTTGAGCTAGGTGGTGTTTTAGTTATTTTGGCTTCTCGAAAAATGCAGATTTATATCTGACATTATTCTTAATAACCGTAGAAAGCGCTGTATGCAAAGTAAAAATCAGGATTTGAGTGAAAAGTAAACTTAATTTTGTTATTCAGAAAAATTAATGGGAATCCTAGACATAGCAGTAATTTTAGTCTAGGAGAAAGACAGTGGAAATTTCCAAGAATCTTCAAATTTCGGGTTACAACATTCTAGAACTTATCCATTCTGGAGCTAAAACTAACATTTACCGCGCTACAAAAGTTGGTACTGAGACTCCAGTCATCCTCAAAGTCCTATTAGATAACGACTTTTCCCTAGAAGCAATTGCCGGATTCAAACACGAATATTATATTTCTGCTAACCTTGACCATCCCAATATTGTCAAGGTTCTAAATTTAGAAACTCATGACAAACGATTGGCACTAGTTTTTGAAGATTTCGATGGCATTAGTCTTAAACAGTACATTGAATCTCACAAATCTTGCCTGCAACTTACTCTCGAAGTCGCAGTTGCTATCACCCATGCTTTAATCTACGTTCACGACAACCACATCATTCACAAAGACATTAAACCTGCCAATATCATCATCACAAGGGCAGAAGGTATGAGAAATGAGGTACGACAAGAAAAAGAAGTACTTTCTAACTTAATTATTAAACTTACCGACTTCAGCATCGCTTCACGGTTGAGCAAGGAAACGCCACAACTGGTCAACCCCAACCAACTAGAAGGAACACTGGCATATATGTCGCCAGAACAAACGGGACGGATGAACCGTAACCTAGACTATCGTAGTGACTTCTACTCATTGGGAATCACACTCTATGAAATGCTAACTGGACAACTACCCTTCATCAGCAATGAGCCTTTGGAATTGGTACACGCCCATATTGCCAAGGAACCAACACCCATCCAACAGCTTGTACCAAGTCTTCCTAGCGCTGTTGTGGCCATTGTCCACAAGTTAATGGCAAAAAATGCAGAAGATAGATACCAAAGTGGCAAAGGATTATTGGCTGATTTACAGCAATGTTTAGAACAGCTTAATAATACAGGAGCGATCGCAGACTTTACACCAGGTCGCCTAGATTTTCTTTCTCAGCTACTCATTCCCCAAAAGCTATACGGACGAGAAACCCAAGTTGAACAACTGCTCTTATCATTTGACAGAGTTAGTAGTGGTAGCAGTGAGTTTATGTTGGTATCTGGTTACTCAGGTGTTGGTAAAACTTCTGTTATTAATGAAGTTAAAAAGCCCATTACCAAAGTTAAGGGATATTTTATTGGCGGTAAGTTTGATCAATTTAAGCGTGACATACCATATTTATCCATCGTCCAAGCTTTTTCTTCCCTGGTGCATCAACTGTTAACAGAATCAGTAGAAAAGCTAGAAGTATGGCGTAGTAATATACTTCAAGCTGTTGGGAGTAACGGACAAGTAATTATTGATGTGATCCCAGAAGTTGAGCTAATTATTGGGAAACAAGCAAAAGTATCGCAATTAAGCTCCAACGAATCACAAAATCGATTTAATCGAGTATTTCAACAATTTATTCAAGTATTTTGCTCTCGTGAACATCCCTTAGTTATATTTTTAGACGATTTGCAATGGGCAGATTCAGCAACTTTAAAATTGATGGAGTTGTTGATTGGTGACGTTGAGATTAAATACTTGTTACTGATTGGAGCATATCGTGATAATGAGGTCAGCAAAACCCATCCTCTGATCAGCACTCTTGAAGAAATCAAGAAATCTGGCACGGTGATAAATAATATTGTGCTGCAACCATTAGAGTTAGATAATGTAGTCCATTTTGTTAGAGATACACTAAATGATGATGCGACTCGATGCTATCCATTAGCTAAACTGATTTTTCAAAAAACTGCTGGCAATCCTTTCTTTATAACTCAATTATTACAAGCTTTCCATCAAGAATTATTGCTTGTATTTGATTTCAGTAAACAACTTTGGTGTTGGGATATTCAAAAAATTATAACTGTTGGTATTTCTGATAAAAGTGTAGTTGAGTTAGTATGCGATCGCATTCAAATATTGCCTAAAAATACACAAAAAGTATTGAAGTTAGCAGCTTGCATTGGAGATAAGTTTTCCCTGGATGTACTATCAATAGTCAATGAAAAATCAGCCTTTGACACAGCAAATGAAATTGATGCGGCACTCCAAGCTGGACTTATTCTGCCACTAAATGAAGTATATCGTATACCGCTACTATTCCCATCTGAAGAAATTGTCTCATTTGATAGTAAGCATATTGTTTATAAATTCCTGCATGATAGAGTTCAGCAAGCAGCATATTTATTTATTCCCAATGATCAAAAGAAATTTACTCATATTAAGATAGCTAGATTATGGCTCAACAATACCATAGATACAGAAATAGAAAGTAAGGTTTTTGATATTGTTAATCAATTCAATAAAAGTATTGATATCCTTATAGAAACATCAGAAAAAGCTAAAGTATCGGAATTAAATTTAATTGCTGGACGGAAAGCGAAAAAGTCCGCAGCTTACGAACCTGCTCTCAGTTATCTGACAACAGGAATCAAACTTTTAGAAACGACATCATGGTTAACTAACTATGAAATTACGTTGAATTTATATGAAGAAGCGGCAGAAGCTGCATACCTGTGTGGTAAGTTTGAACAGATGCAGCATTTAGCAAATATTGTAATTAATAATGCTAATGAACTAACAGAAAAAATCAAAGTTTATAATTTGCAAATTCTTGCAGCTATAGCTCAAAATCAATTAAATAAAGCTTTGCAAATAGGATTACAGCTACTCAATCAACTAGGAATAAACTTTCCTGAAGAACCAACTGACGATTTTGTTAATCAGGTACTAGCAGAAATAAATTCTTTAATTCCTAAAAATAATATTCAAAGCTTACTCGATTTGCCTGAAATGACTGATATAAATTCTCTAGCTGCTATGGAAATTTTAGATACAATTTCCGCTGCGGCTTATTCAGCCTCTCCCAAGTTGATGTTACTAATCAACTTGTCGCGGGTAAAATTATCTTTACTTAATGGAAATTGTTCTTTTTCTGCGATTGCTTATGCAGCTTATGGACTTATTCTGTGTGGTGTACTTAATGATAGCGAATTGGGTTATGAATTTGGCAAAATATCACTTGATTTAGCAGCAAAGATGAATCAAGCTATCAATGGTATAGCATTATTTTATGTTAGTAATTTTATTTTTCACTGGAAAACTCATCTGAGAGATACACTGCATTTTTCTAGATTGGGATCACGGTATAGTCTAGAAAGTGGTGATTTAGCATATACAGCATGGTCTTACGAGTTTGAATGTCGTTCTTTATTTTGGCAAGGAGAGGAATTAACTAGCCTAAAAAATAAAATAGAAAATGATATTTATGCAATTCGCCAAACCAAGCAAGAACAACCTTTAAGTCGTCAATATATACTCTATCAAGTTGTTTTAAACTTGATGGATAATTCTGAAGATGCTTTTGATTTATTAGGTGAAACTTACACTGAAGAGGAATCCCTTGCACAGTGTCGAGCTAGCAATGATGTGTTAGGTATTTACTGTTTTCATGTATATAAGCTTATGCTTGGTTATATGTTTGGTAAGTATGATCAGGCTAGTCTTCATGCAGATATAGCAGCAAATTATTTAGATAGTGCAATGGCGCAAGTTGTTGTGCCTATCTTCTATTTTTATAATTCGTTAACACAGTTAGCAATCTATAGTTATAAAACCGAGTTAGAACAAAGAAACATACTTTCTCAAGTACAAGCAAATCAAGATAAAATGCAAAAATGGGCAGAATTAGCCCCGATGAATTATTTACATAAATTTTATTTAGTAGAGGCAGAAATATATCGAATTCAAGGCAAAACATACCAGGCTATGGATTATTATGACCGTGCGATTAGTCTTGCTCAAGAGCAGGGTTATATTCAAGAATGTGCCATTGCTAACGAAATTGCTGGTTTGTTTTATTTAGGATTGGGTAAAGAAAAAATAGCTAAAAGCTATTTGATTGAAAGTCATTATAGCTATATTCGTTGGGGAGCGATCGCAAAAACAAAAGACTTAGAAAAGCGCAATCCTCATATATTTAATCACGTAGTACAACCAACATCATTACAGTTCAGTCTTTCTAATAAATTCACAACTTCTCCAAAATCTCTATCTCTTGATATTTCAACAGTAGTTAAAGCCTCTCAAGCACTAAGTAGCGAAATTGTTCTCGAAACTTTGCTAGAAAAGCTTATGTATTTAGTCAAAGAAAATGCAGGTGCACAGAAAGTATTTTTCCTTGCTAAAAAAGATGGAAAATTAGTTATTGAAGGCTCACTAATTGAGGAAGAAAACATCACAACTTTGCAGTCTCTTTCCATTACTGAAAATCAGGTATTACCAACATCTGTAATTAATTACGTCGAAAGAACTCAGACACCCTTAGTATTAGATGATGTAACTCATGCCGAAAATTTTAACAAAGATCCTTATATTGTCACCCATCAACCAAAATCTATTCTTGCATCACCGATTATCCATCAGGGAAAGCTGACTGGGATTTTATACTTAGAAAACAATTTAACTACTCACGCTTTTACTAAAGATCGGCTAGAACTTTTACAAATTTTATCAGCACAAGCTGCTATTTCTATAGAAAATACTCGTTTATATTCAACACTAGAAAGACGTGTAAAAGAACGCACTCAAGAATTAGAGGATAAAAATCACCAATTACAAGCCATTTTAGCAGAATTAAAACGCACACAAGCTCAACTGATTCACAATGAAAAAATGTCTTCATTGGGTCAATTAGTGGCGGGTGTAGCTCATGAAATTAATAACCCGATTAACTTTATTTATGGCAATTTAAACCATGTATCAGAATACACCAAATCTTTATTAGAAATAATAGAATTTTACCAAGAAGAGTACCCCAATTCATCCAAAAAGATTATTGATAAAACAAATAAAGATGATCTAGACTTTGTCAAATCTGACATACCAAATTTGCTCATTTCTATGGAAACAGGAGCAGAACGTATTCGTGATATAGTTAAATCATTACGTAACTTCTCACGCTTAGATGAATCAAGCATTAAAGAGGTTGATATTCATGAAGGTATTGAAAATACTTTGATGATTTTACAACAAAAAATCCAGGATATTCAAGTTATCAAAGAATACGGCAAATTACCTCAAATCATCTGTGATGCCAGTCAGATGAATCAAGTTTTTCTACATTTATTGACTAATGCTATTGATGCTTTATCAGAACAAAATAGCAGCGTAAAAATAACAAATGATCAAAAACTCAAATATAACCCGACAATTTGGATTAATACGGTTGTGGATTCTAGCCAACAAGTAGTTATTCGGATTACTGACAATGGGGTTGGAATAAATAATGAGATTAAAAGCAAAGTTTTTGACCCATTTTTTACGACTAAGCCAGTTGGTAAAGGTACAGGATTAGGTCTATCAATAAGTTACCAGATTGTCATAGAAAAGCATGGCGGAAGTCTGGATTTTATATCATCACCAGAAGATGGTACAACTTTTATAATTAGACTTCCAATACCTTCGAGGTGGTTTTCTGTTAATTAGTCCGTCTGGCTGCCAAATCACACCAGAACCGACTCCCAGAGAGCCGCTTTTTACTTTGGCAGTGCATAGGCGTAGCCCGTCGTAGACATCGCGCAGTCTAGCAGCTATGTTAGTTAATGTTGTGTTTGCCATGTTTTATAATTTTTGAGCGTGTCAAAGTAAAATTGGTAGGCTGACAATAGTTTTTAGCCGGGTTGAGATAATTGAAAATGCTACAAGATATCAGTCAACCCAATTTTGGAAAGCAAATTCTGACAGTTTTGAGTTCTGATCTCGGAGTTTCGAGTTAAAAGGTCGGAGTTCCGAGTTAAAAGGTCGGAGTTCCGTGTTCAAAGGTCGGAGTTCCGTGTTCAGAGGTCAGAGTGCCGTGTTCAGAGGTCGGAGTGCCGTGTTCAGAGGTCAGAGTGCCGTGTTCAGAGGTCGGAGTTCCGTGTTCAAAGGTCAGAGTTCCGTGTTCAGAGGTCGGAGTTCCAAGCGAAAAGGTCGGAGTGCCGTGTTCAAAGGTTAAAATTACGAAGTCGGTCGTTCGCCAAGTGCGATCGCTAACTCAATTAACACTCCACCGCGTATAATTTGTACATTGATAGTTTTGCCAATGCGATCGCTACTATTGAGCATTGCCAGCACATCACCTGTATCACTTACAGTTACGCCATCGAACCTTACCAAAACATCGCCAAGCAGCATACCTGCATTGTCAGCAGGGCCAGAAGACTCAACATTGATGGCATCGCCAATTTTTGCCACAGGTATCTCTATATTTTCCAGTTTAAAGACAGCTATATCGGTACTAGAGTCATGACCAAGGAGTGTTACTGGTGCAATGCTACCATTTGATAGGGTGATGGTGATGTCGTCATAGCGCTGGAGAGACTCATCAGAGGTAAGGAACGCAAATTTAATAACGTGCAATTCTTATTTAACTTGGAATGGTGCGTTACGCTCCGCTAACACACCCTACTTTTGCACTTTATTTAATCCACATTCCTAACAATAATCCCATTACGCCAATGAATGCCGCTTGGAGAAAGACGTGCACCGCCATTCACAGCAACCACAGCCTTTCCAGCTTGCTCTACGGTGTCAGCCAAACTGTTAGACAAAGCCAGTAATGAAGACATAAGATTTTTCCGTAAACGTTCTTAGATATTCATATGGTGCCCTTTTGTACACACAGTAGACATCGGAAAAATGGCGAGAATTTATCCTAGAAAAATGGCTAGGATTTACATAGTAATTAAGCGAACATGATATCTAGATATGAAAAGCTCACGCAGAGTCGCAAAGTTGCAGAAAGAAAATGCACACCAAATTAAAATCTAGACTAGCAGCACATAAACCCGTAGTATCGAAAATAGAGTTTATATTTAGCTAGGAGTTTTTACATGGCAACTTACAAAGTTACATTACGTACCCCAGATGGAGAAAAAATAATTGAAGTTCCTGATGATGAGTTCATCCTAGAGGTCGGTAACGAAGAATATGATCTAGACTTGCCCTATTCCTGTAACGCTGGTTCTTGCTCTACCTGCACAGGGAAGCTGATTTCAGGTACAGTTGACCAATCAGATCAGAACTTCTTAGACAACGATCAAATGGACGCTGGATGGGTTCTCACCTGCGTTGCCAAGCCCACTTCTGATTGTGTAATCGAAACCCATCAAGAAGAAGCGCTTAACGCATAACTAAGAAATGTGGATTTAATAAAGAGCAAGTTTTCTAGGGGAGGCAAGATAAGTACATCCGTAGGGGCACGGCATGCCGTGCCTCTACACCTTGGGATATAACGTTGTACCGCATCTGAATGGGAACCGCTATAAGACGAATGTCTGTAAGACATTTAAAATTTTGCACTTTCCTAATAAATCTGTATAGGCTGAGTAATTCACACTAAAAGCGCTCTCCTTTTGGAGAGCGCTTTTTATTTAGTTTTAGAGGTTGTTTGAAAAGTGATTGGCTGTAATTTTAGGCACTTAATAGATCCCCCCTAACCCCCCTTAAAAAGGGGGGAACCGGAATCAAAGTCCCCCTTTTTAAGGGGGATTTAGGGGGATCTAAAACGTTTTGCTACCGATAAGAAGACTTGTTCATTCATCCTCTAAGTCTCAAAGTCAAGTATAAAGCGTGTTTTACTTCTGAATTCTGACTCCTGACTCCTGAATTCTGCTATATTATCTATTGTATTTTTTTGTTTTCACAGAGATAATAAAAGACTCCTCACAAACTGCTGAAAACAGATATGTCAATAAGTTGGATTTACCTGATTGCAGCAATTATTTTTGAAGTTTCAGGCACAACTTGCATGAAATTATCGCAAGGATTTACTAAAATAGTCCCTTCTGTATTGATATTTGTTTTTTATGGACTTTGTTTTACTTTTTTGACCCTTGCTCTTAAAAGGCTTGAACTGAGTGTGGCTTATTCTGTCTGGGCTGGATTAGGAACTATCCTAATTGCGATCATTGGGATTATCTGGTTTCGGGAATCTGCCACATTCATTAAACTAATATCGATTGCCTTAATAATCATCGGAGTAATTGGCATCAATGCAAGTCAATAAAGAAGAATTCAGGAGTCAGAAGTCAGAATTATTGTTTTACGTGTGTAACGATGCTTGACTCCAATGGGGAAATATTCAGGATCACCCATTGGGGCTAATGTAACTTGTGGTGTTTGATATTCTGGGGGAACGTAGTTAGCAAATTCGCTATTTAGGCGTAGCAGTTGTGAAAGAATAGAAGATGCGTAGGCGTAGCCCGTCGTAGACATCGCTTGTCTTTGAGTTTCACTACCTTCTACGTCTGGTGCTAATTCCACAACCACAGATAAAAATCGATTTTTGTCAGCATCTTCTAGTACCTGCAACACGAATTTACCCGTTACCCATTCTTGAATAACAGGTTGCTCTAATCCCACCGTCACATTTTCTGGATAGATATTCGCGCCAAAGTAGGAAACTGTAAAGTTAGAACGACCGAAGACATAAACGAAAGGTAGCTGATGAATACCTCTAGGTGAGTGTTGAGTGTCAGAACGGAGATTTTCGAGCGGATTAAATCCCCATTCTGCTAAAAATTGCAGCATGGCATCATAACTAATTATGCCGCCAGTATCCAAGATGTCATAACGCACTAAAGGAATGCCATTATCTCCAGAAAACAGCAATCCGCTATCTTGAACTTCAAAGAAGCGACTGCAAGGATCATACTGTACTAGCGTGGGCAAACGCGATTCCCCAAATAAAGCTCTAGCTGCATCAGGATTTTCTGCCAAAAAACGGCGAATGCAGATACTTAACGGTGTTTCATTGCCCAAAACTCCTGCATCCGCAGTGCCGTAAAGTGATGCAAAATCATAGCAAAGATTTTGCGAACCAATCCTCTCGCCAACTAAACTCCGCCATTCTTCACTAAATACTTCTCCCGCCATCACTAATTTAATCTGATATTGCTGCCACTCGACACCACGGGCGATACCAGTATCAATCACATCTTTTAAAAATGGCGGATATCCCAAAAGCACCACTTGCTCAAAGGCTGAACCTAGTTCCTGGACAACTCGCAAGATTTCTTCTTTGTTGTTACCAGGAGTAATTACAGTGATGGGATAACCTTTGCTAGCAAGATAACGACAGCAATTAGTGGTGAATATTCCACCTACCCAAGTGCCCAAAGTGAAACAAATCACTGCTAGGGTACGTCTGGTACTTGCATAAAAACTATCGTGAAAAATCTGTTCAAAACGTGTGGCAATTTCTAGTTCATCTGTAAAAAAACGAGGCCAAAATGTCGGTTTACCACTGAAACCTGAGGAAGCAGCTATCATATCGCACGCTTCTAACTGTCCGTTGCGGCACAAGTCAGCCAAAGGATAACGCAGTATATAATTTTCTTTAGCGTAGGCGTAGCCCGTCGTAGACATCGCTGGTAATTTTTGAAACTCCTCCAAGGTTTGAATAGTCGCGGGATTAATCTCCCTTTCTGCTAAAAAAGCCTTGTAGGCTGGTACATTCGCCGCCACGTCGTGAAATAAACTCAAAACTGCCGAAGTTTGAGTGTTGAGATGCCGTTGCAGTATCCTTTCTAAGGGGGTAGACAAAAAATCTTCAAATGCTTTAATTACTTGTTGCTGTCTTGATTTCGGGTTCATGACGCTTGTTGTTTATCCTGAAGTAGAACCAACACCGTTAAGATAATTTGTAATTTGTAGGATATCCGAAAATGAGGATATGCGCGTTGTAGTCATTCAATAAAACCTTAATTTATCCTTCAGCACCATGCAGGTCTATTGCAGTAAACAACACACAAATAATGATAGTAACCGCTTTTGTACCCATTGCGGTGAACCATTACTTCTTGCTGTGGGGCAGATTGTGGATAATCGCTATCAAATTATCCGTCAACTAGGGCAAGGTGGCTTTGGACGCACCTATTTGGCGGAAGATAGAAAAAAATCCGATCAAACTTGTGTGCTGAAGGAATTTGCACCCCAAGTACAAGAACAGCAGGATTTGCAAAAAGCTAAAGAGTTATTTGAGCGAGAAGCGAATGTTCTGAAAAAACTCCAGCATCCGCAAATTCCGCGTTTTCACGCCTCGCTGCAAGTAAAGATCGGTAATAAAGATTTTTTCTTTCTAGTGCAAGATTATGTGGATGGTGACAATTACTACCAGTTATTAGAACAGCGTGAAAGTGAAGGAAAAGCTTTCAGTGAAGAGGAAGTTATTATCCTACTGCAACAGATTTTACCCGTATTATCCTACATCCACTCACGAGATGTAGTTCATCGTGATATCACTCCTGATAATTTAATATGGCGGCGTTCTGATAATCTGGCAGTGCTGATTGATTTTGGTGGTGTTAAGCAGTTGCCGGCTTCTCAAGGTTTTTGGCGCACTAAGTTGGCTGAAAATAACACTTTGTTGGGTAAAAAAGGCTACGCTCCAGAGGAACAATTACGGCAGGGTAAAGTATTTTTGAGCAGTGATTTATATTCTTTAGCGGTGACAGTATTGGTGTTACTCACAGGTAAAGAACCGCAAAAATTATACGATAGCTATCAGGGAATTTGGGGATGGGGAAAGGAAATTAGAGTTAGTCCCCAACTGGAAGCTGTGTTAAAAAAGATGCTGGCTTATAAACCGAGCGATCGCTATCAACGAGCCGATCAAATCCTCAAAGATTTACCATCGTTAACTATTACAAAATCACCAGGTAATTATATTACCAGCAAAATCAAGACGATGGTAGTTGCTCCGGGAAGACAACGCGCCAGTGCTATTGTGAGTGGATTCCAGAGCAAAACCCAAGCGATTGCTAAACCGATATCTTTGCCCGTTTGGATTCGCCCTTTTGTGATGAGTTTAGGGGGGACAGCTTTAATTGTATTAACTGGCGCAGGTACTTTGGTGGTAGTAAATGCAGTCATTCGGAGTGTAACTTCGATAACCATTCCATCAATTTCATTACCGCAAATTCCCCAATTTCCCAGAGGTAAACCAGTCAGCGACAAAGGAAAAAATCGTGACTTCCAGAAAATCGCTAGTCGTCGCCAACAGCTAGAAATTACTGAAGGATTTTTTACCCGCTTAGTAGATAATACATTTTATACAAAAAAACCGGAATTAAAGGGACGTAGCCTAACATCTAAACCTGAAGACGCTGGTTTACGAAATGAATGGTCTGGTATCGCTGATGATTTATTGAATAAACTAGAACGGGCTAACCTCAGTACAGCAGTTCGTCGGAAACTGGGGAACTATAGTCAAAAAGATTACGAAACATGGAGACGACAAGCGCGATCGCGGCAGTTTGGGAACTATACAATTGATCAACTGAACAAAGACACAAATGAAAAGTTTGATCGGTTGTTTCCTGGTCAGCAGCGTGGGAAACTGAATCAACAGACTTTTGATCAAATTTGGTATGCGATCGCAGCTGATCAAGTCAGTAAAGTCCAAAAATAAAGTTAGGAGCTATAAGTTAGGAGTTATGAGTTATGAGTTATAGTATCCAACCGGGACTAACTTTAGGCGATCGCTATGTAATTGTACGTCAAATTGGTCAAGGTGGTTTCGGACGCACTTATTTAGCTGAAGATGTCAACCGTTTCCGCGAACTTTGTGTTTTAAAAGAATTTTCTCCCCAAGTTCAAACCGCTTATGTTGTCCAAAAAGCTGAAGAACTGTTTGAGAGAGAAGCGAGTGTTCTTTATAAACTGCAACATCCCCAAATTCCCCGCTTCCGGGAACTGCTTCGACTAAACTTATGGGGCAAAGAATATCTATTTTTGGTGCAAGATTATGTAGAAGGGGAAACTTACAGTCATTTGTTAAATGCCCGGCTCCAACAGGGTTTATGCTTTGCAGAAGCGGAAGTTCGTCAATTGTTGCTTTCAATTTTGCCAGTGTTGGAATACATCCATTCACTAGGCGTAATTCATCGAGATATTTCTCCAGATAATTTAATGCTTCGGACTGTTGACAAATTGCCAGTTTTAATTGATTTTGGCGGTGTTAAACAAGTAGTAGCAACCGTTGCTTCCCAATATTACCAACCCGGCGCAGTTGCACCGCCCTCAGTACTAACTCTATTAGGTAAAGTAGGATTTGCACCCGCAGAACAGATGCAAACTGGGTTAGTATCTCCCCACAGCGACTTGTATGCTTTAGCAGTAACAATGTTGGTTTTACTGACAGGAAAACACCCGCAAGAATTAATTGATACTTATACTCTCAGTTGGCAATGGCGACGAGAAGTTAACCTGAGTCCGATTTTGGCACAGGTATTAGATAAAATGCTATCTGCTAGACCAAGCGATCGCTATCAATCAGCCCGTCAAGTACTTCAAGCCCTCAACCCGCCCCCAGTTAACTATCCCCCAACTCAATATCCCACCCCACCAAATCCCACATCTGCCACCGTCGCCGTCTCTCCACCTCCTCCATCTCCCTCATTTTCTCCATCGCCTCAGCCCACAAGCTGGTGGACACCAACGACCTTCCTGGTGACGCTGGTAGTAGCTGGTGCTGCTGGATTAATTTTCTGGGGAGTGAATAGCAGCCGAGATGTCGGAGAAGTTCAACCCACTCCTACAGCCAGCCCAACTCCAACCAGTGAACAACCAACCGATCCTTTAGCGGAATATTCACCAGAAGAACGGCAGCGTAAAGAAAGATTAAGCGATCGCCGTCAACAGTTGGGTATTAATGAAAATTT
The DNA here is from genome assembly GCA_038249935.1 of Chroococcales cyanobacterium. GTDB lineage: Bacteria > Cyanobacteriota > Cyanobacteriia > Cyanobacteriales > Nostocaceae > Nostoc. The sequence goes on along the minus strand of JBBSCU010000009.1, from coordinate 4,966 downwards.
CTACGTGAACTTGGTAAATCAAGTTTTTTGGGACAGAAATCCCAGTTTACGAGGACGCACTCTCAGCGATCGCCCCGAAGATGAGGGTTTGCGGTCAGAATGGGATAAAACAGCTTCCGAATTGTTGGAAAAGCTGGTGCTACTGAGTTCAAGTACCCGCCGAAAACTGGGAACTTATACAACTGCTGAACGCGATCGCTGGAAATTGGAAGTCAACAAAATCAACGTTGGTAGTCGTTCTTTATATGATTTGGGAAATGCTGCTTTCTTCAGTGTATTTCCTGAGCAACGTGGTAGAAATTTTCGAGATCAGCCCATAGGACAAGTTTGGTACGGATTTGTTAACGATAAACTTAGTGCCATCCTTGCCGGTAGCGCTTTCCAGAAACTTGCTTTTGAGCCAGATGCGATCGGTAAAACAGTCAGTGGTACTCTTCAACCTGGTGATGGTAAAGTGTTCATTGCTGAACTTGCCAAAGAGCAATCTCTGGAATTGAAGCTACAAGGAAATTCCCAAGTTTTGTTATCAGTTTATTCACCCTCTGGCAAAATTAAATTTTTAGAAGATTCTAGCGATCGCACTTTGTCAACTAAATTACCAGAAAACGGTTTTTACGAGTTTGTTGTGGTTTCCACAGCAACGAAACCAGTAGATTATCAACTCAGCATCACAGCGCAAACTCCCACCCCACCCCCATCGCCAACACCCACACCCACGGAAACACCCACGCCAACCCCAACTCCCACAGAAACCTCCACACCTGAATCTACACCTACGCCTAGTGCTGAGGTGACGCCTGAAAGTAATTAGGACTTCAGATTTTTTATACTACACAGTAAGTAACCGCACTTTTCCACCATATAAGCAGCAAGGGTACTTATGCCACTTGAAAATGCTGTAAAAAAATAAACAGTCGATGAATATTATTTGAAGATAAGTTAAAGTAACACGAAGTATATATTGACACAAAAATTTACACTGACTGATAAGAAAGATAACAGAGATGTATAATTAGCGCGTCTCCTGCATAATCCATAATAACGATTAAGGCTGGCCGACTTTCTGTTTCCTTTACCTTGACAGGGGGCATATGTGGCAACAAGAAAAAAAAGATAGTTCAATAATCAGTCTAGTATTATGGCTGGCATTAGCTTCGACCCCTATGGCAGCAGCTCTGGTGGTGTCTGCACCCATGTTGGCACAATCTGCGCCTGAGACTCCCTCTTTTCCACTGCCGCAAACAGTGCAGAACGGGACGACAGTGCGGATTGATGGTTCAAGTAGCTTGGCTGCAATCAACCAAAGCCTGAAAGAAAATTTTGAAACCCGGTTTTCGGGTACAAAAATTGAAGTTGCTGCTAATGGCACTGATCCGGCACTGAAGGATTTACTAGATGGCAAAATCGACATAGCAGCTATCGGGCGTGGTTTAACGCCAGCAGAAAAAGCTCAAGGACTAGAGCAAATCCGCTTGCGCCGTGAGAAGATTGCGATCGTGGTTGGTGCAGATAATCCTTTCAAGCAAAGCTTAACCAGTAGGCAATTCGCCCGGATTTTCCGAGGGAAAATTACAGATTGGTCGGAACTTGGGGGATCTCAAGGGAAGATTCGGTTAATTGATCGCCCGCAAACGAGCGATACTCGGAATACTTTTCGTGATTACCCAGCCTTCAAGGCTGCTGACTTTGCTACAGGCTCGACTGCTACCCAACTAACTGAAGATAATACCGCAGAAATTATTAAACAACTGGGCAAAGACGGCATCAGCTATGTGCTAGCTAATCAGGTGTCGAAATTGCCAGGTGTGCGAGTTCTGCAATTACATCAAACCTTGCCAGACGATGCTCAATATCCCTTTTCGCAACCTTTAGTTTACGTTTACAAAAAAAATCCCAGCTTAAGCACAGTAGATTTTCTCGGATTTACCCTTGCAACCCCAGGACAGCAGGCTATAGAACAAGGTAGAACTGCCGAAGCAGATGCGATCGCAGTTAGCATATCACAACCTACTGCCACGGCTTCTCCCGCTGTCCAGACGACACCTGTTGCTACACCTTCCCCTAGTGCAACTACTTCCGTATTCACCGAACAGCCCTTTGTGGCTCCTGCTGCACAAAATAGTCCAATTGTAAACAGGGAAACACCATTTTGGTTGCTGCTACCTTTGGTTATTACTACTCTAGGTGGCTCATTATTATGGTGGTTCCTGGGAAAACGCTCATCGCCCACCGAGAAAACAGATAACTTACCAGAATCAAATCCTCATCCACCTAGTACAGAAGATAGAGAAACGGCAGTACTCCATACCAGCACGGCTGCCCCCGTTAACGAAGCGGTGCTTGAGGAACCACTATCGCACTTCCAAGCGCCGGAAACTTCTGATAGCACTCCTTTCAACGTCTATGCCCAAACACCATCTGACCTAACAGAGAATGCAAATTTAGTAGAACAAACAACTAATGGCAGCTCTAACTCTTTTGAAGGCGCAACTTCAGGCGTAGTTAATGGATCAGAAAATAACAACTTGGGAGCCGCAGCTTTAAGCGGTGGTGCTGCTCTAGTAACGGGAATAGGGGCGGCAACCTGGTCTGCCTTTGCCGACAAAGGAACAAAAACAGACATGATTGAAGAGACGAGTCAACCAAGTAATCTGACTGAAACAACTCCTGATGATTCCGACGAAGTAGCATGGGACATAGAAGCTCCGGCGGCTGTAGTCAATACTTCATATCCTCACCTGGCTAATATTCCAGAAGAGGTATCTGATGTGGAACTGCCTTCATCTGAGGTGACAGCCTCACTCCCGGAATTACCAGATGTGCCAGAAGTAACATCTGATTTTGAATATTGGGACACAGAAGTTAGTGAAGATCAGATAGATGATGAACTTCAGGCAGAATTCGACTGGGTAGAGAGTATCATCTCAACTGAAGATACAGCTTCAGTAGATGAATTACCCTTAGCAGAGTCTAGCGAATTAGCAGCCGATGTGGAACCATCTGCGGCACAAACAGCCTCACTGCTCGAATTGCCAGAATTGCCAGTAGAGGTATTAAATGTGGTAGCTGATGCAGCCGAACCCACTGTCGATTTGCTAGAGGAAGAATCTCAAGGAGAGCCGACTCTAGGGGAAGATATTGCTGAAACTGACTCCACGGATTTGGCGGCGGCTGCGGCACTAGCAGCAGGTGCAGGGATTGGAGTCTGGGCTACCACTCTGGAATCAAATGTCCAAGGACAAACTGATACTACTGTTGGCAATGTGCCTATCGCAGCCGAAACAGCTCTTGGCTTGGTAGATGCAGATCAAGAGAGCAATATTGTACTTACACCCCGCACTTGGGAATCGGCTGATGTCTCTTGGGAGATTTCCGAAACTCAGAAGGCAGTGCTACACCAAGAAGGCGGCTCTCAATTGGTAGTGCGGCTCTATGATGTAACAGGTGTTGACCTGAGTTATCAAAGTCCCCAGTTTGTCCAGCAGTATGAATGTGAGGAGACAGCACACGATCGCCTCGTGGAGATTCCGGTCAGCGATCGCGATTATATAGCTGAAATTGGCTATATTGCTGATGGCCATCGCTGGTTATTCATCGCCCGTTCAGCAATTGTGCGTGTCTTCAGTCCTGTCGGTACAGATCCCATTGGTGATGACATGGCGTTAGTGAGCGAAACAGCTATTGACTTGGTAGACGCAGATGAAGAGAGCAGCATTGTGCTTACACCCCGCACTTGTGAGTGGGCTGATGTCTCTTGGAAGATTTCCGAAACTCACAAGGTAGCGTTAAGCGAAGAAGGCGGCTCTCAATTGGTAGTGCGGCTCTATGATGTAACAGGTATAGACCTGAGTTATCAAAGTCCCCAGTTTGTCCAGCAGTATGAATGTGAGGAGACAGCAAACGATCGCTTTGTGGAGATTCCGGTCAGCGATCGCGATTACATCGCTGAAATTGGCTATATTGCTGATGGCGATGCCTACGGCGATAAACTACGCTGGTTATTCATCGCCCGTTCAGCGATTGTGCGTGTCTTCAGTCCTGTCGGTACAGATCCCATTGTTGAAGATTTACCCATATTAGACGAGCCAGCTTTTGACTTGGTAGATGCAGAAGAAGAGAGTCGTGTTGTCTTTACACCCCGCACACCCAAATGGGCTTATGTCTCTTGGTACATCGCTGACAATTACAAGTCAGCAGCGCAACAACAGGGCGGCTCTCAATTGGTAGTCCGGCTCTACGATGTTACAGGTGTTGACTTGAGTTATGAAAGTCCCCAGCTTGTACAGCAGTATGAATGTGAAGAAGTAGCAAGCGATCGCTTTGTGGCTATTCCCGTGAGCGATCGTGACTACATGGTTGAAATTGGCTATATCGCTGATGAAGATGCCTACGGCGGTAAACTACAGTGGTTACTCATAGCCCGTTCAGCTAATGTTCATGTCTTCAGTCGTTCCCAAGGAGATTTTTGGTTTGTAGCAGATGCTGAGTTGATTATTCACGGAGCAACGCAACCAAATACAACTGTAAACATTAGTGGTCATCCCATCAAAATTAAGCCAGATGGGACTTTCCACTTACGTCTTCCCTTTTCAGATGGTTTAATGGACTATCTAATCACCGTAGCTGCTGATGGAGAATCTACCAGAACTATCTACAAGAAGTTCTCTCAGGAAACTTCAGAAAGCTAGCAATTACTCACACTTAGGAATGTGGATTAAATAAAGTGCAAAAGTAGGGTGTGTTAGCGGAGCGTAACGCACCATTCCAAGTTAAATAAGAATTGCACGTTATTAAATTTGCGTTCCTTATCCCCTCTCACTCTACATATAGCAATCCTATTTGATTTGTGAAAATCGTTAGGCTCAGATCCCCGACTTCTCCAAGAAGTCGGGGATCTTGTTGTTCACGAATGATTTAGGATTGCCATAGTCCAATACAGTTCAGTTAAGGTGCATAGTCCTTAAAG
>JBBSCU010000008.1:0-43903 GCA_038249935.1 Chroococcales cyanobacterium | reverse complement strand
TAAGTAGAGCGGCGTGAATAATTCAAGGTTTGTAGTAAGGACTTTAGTCCTAATTTGAGGGCTGAAGCCCTCTCTACGAGACGCTACGCGTAGCTTGCTTCCCCGAAGGGGTACACTACAAACTCATCTCAAGATTTTTTACATTACTTAAATGTTTTTCCGATATTAGAAAAATCAAATATCTGGATAAATGAGGCAAAAGCTAATGATGGTGTTCATCCTAGAGCAAGCGGTTATGCAGAATTTGCCCAAATTGTAGAAAATTGGGACGCTTGGTTAAATTGGTTTCCTCTAACTTAATCGCTCATCCAAAGTTAAGATACTATTGCTTTTGATGCCGAACTTCGACAACGGTATGCACATTGCCGCGAGGTGTGAAATCTGCTTTAACTGTTACTTCTAATGGGTCGCAAGCAGCTACAAAATCATCTAAAATTTGATTGGCAGATTCTTCGTGGGAAATGTAGCGATCGCGGTAACTATTAATGTAAAGTTTGAGTGCCTTCAATTCTACTACTTTCTCATCAGGCACATAGGTAACATAAATTGTCGCAAAGTCAGGATAGCCAGAAAATGGACATTTACAGGTAAATTCTGGCAAAGTAATCTTGATGTCATATCGCCTACCCACACGCGGATTTGGAAAGGTAATTAATTTGCCTTCGGCAATTTCGCGTTCGCCATACTTTACTTCTTCGCTTGGCTGGGATACAGTTTCAGGTAAAAAATTACTCATAAGTGATTAAATAAGTTAAGAGGCAGAAGCTAGCAAGCAAATGAGTTTGTTTGATTCTTGAATTCGGAATTAAAGCGCAGCGACTCAATACTCTTCCTTTTCCCAATCTGGACAGTTATCATCTTCACAACCGTTGGGATGCATAGCACAAACTAACAAGTTACCGCCGTAAACTTGACCGTGGTAATTACTGCAACCGATACAGGCAGAATTTTTTTCGGCTGTGGGTTCAACTGAATAAGGAAAACCAGGATCTACATCTGATATAACGTCTTCTAGTTCCCAGTAGGCTTCCAACATTGGTTCAGCCAAGTCTTGCAAATACTGATCGACTTCAGTGACAATGTTATTGTGTACTTGCTCAGTGATTTCTTCCGTTAGCTCAAAAAAAGCGTCTGCCATTTCACTCACTTCTAGGAAGAAACGCTCCACTTCATCGGCCACTGTTTCTACAATTTCTATTAAATCTTTTTGCCAATGTTCCATAAACTTAACGCCCTTACGGGCTATAAACAGGACACTTTGTGCTTATCTGGCTTGAAGCACTAGAGTACACACTAGGCAATGCATCTTATCAAGTCTCTGTCTATAGTGCCATGTCAGAGTAACACTTAATTACTAATATTTCGATCAAACAATACTTTTTATTGATCGCGTTGCAATCGTTTTAGCTCGTCTTGCAGGTTTAGCACTTCTTGGCGTAATTTATCTACGTTCTGATCATTTGATGCTTCTTTCACCGTTGGCTCTTCATCTTCCTCTAATATTTCTATGCGACGAGGTTCAGAAGGGTGTGTTTTCTCAAATGTTTCATCAGATGTTGGAGGCTGTTGGGCTTGCTTCATCATGTCTTCGACGAAGCGACGGGCTTCTTCTGTGTTCATTTCGCCCTTTGCCACCATTTCATCTGCCAGTTTTTGGACTTGCGATCGCACTTCCGCTAATTTTCCCCCTGCTTTCTCACCTGCGTAAGAAGCTAACCCAACACCGAGGTAAAAAGCCTTTTGAACAATATCTCCAAAACCAGCCATTGCTGACGAACACTCCTAAAAATAGGGCGACCCGGAGACTACGCCTACCACAAGCCTCCCGTGTTGCTGCTACCTTCCGGTTCTGACAAGGTTTGGGTGTTGCGATCGCATAGATCCAGGTCTTCTAAAAGTATAACATCAAAAGTCGGTAACTGTGTGTTATTCCATAACAATTCGCCATTCATAAAGCTGATAGTTGACACAGCCATGTTGTACCAATGGGTCACTAGCCACAATCGCTTCGGCTTCGGCTCTGGAAGCTGCCTCAAACAGCAGCATTCCGCCTCTTTGCTCCACCCAATAACCTGTTCGCGCTTTGTGTCCTTTAGCAATTAACTCTTGAATGTAGGCTTTATGGGCGGGTACATATTGGTCAAAGGTAGGTTTATCGACTTTACCTTCTTCTATCTTTACAAAAGTTGGCATCTACTTCTTAACTCCAGTTGCAACAGACATCCTGTTTAAGTTATTACTATTTTTGAGTAGGATTTGAGTAGCCATTTAATCATCGCCTTCGCTTGAAATTGTTTTATTTATTGTGTAGCATTAGTGAGAAAGTAAATATTGTTGAAAAATAACATTAGTATTAATTATTTATTGTGAGGCATCATGACTAGCATCAGTGCAACAGAAGCTTGTGCAAATTTCCAAGAGCTTATTAATCGTGCTGAGTATAGGGGTGAACGGATTGTAATTCAGCGTCATGGTAAAGCTGTTGTCGCAATTATCGGTCTTGATGATTTGAAATTGCTTGAAGCTGCGGAAGATGCTATCGACTCAGAGGCACTTCGTCTGGCAATTGAGGAAAACGATGGGTTTACCACTTTAGACGCAATTACCGAAAAGCGATTAAACTTTCTACTCACTAACTTTTAAACTATCTCTGTTTTTCAAGGAATTTCTGAAGTTCTTTTACCTCAGTTTCTTGCTTGCTAACTAGCTTTTCCGTCTTCATCCACACCAAAGGCTAGTTCATCTATTTGAATCTGTAAAACAAAGCATCATTTAGTATCCAATTGGCGTTTTGTTATATATTTGTAATATTCTTTGGCTTTCGCCGTTCAATACTCAACAGTATCCTCAATCTCAAATGGAATGAGCCGTTTTTTTATCGCCCTCTTACCACCGCAAGACATTCAGGATTACGTCAACCAGATTAAGCAGCACTTTGCTGATAATTATGCCAGTCGCAGCGCTCAAAATTCCCCGCCTCATATTACCCTGCAACCTCCCTTTGAATGGGTAGATGTAGACGTGCAACCAATAGAAGAATTGTTGAAGGAGTTTGCTAATAGACAAAGAGCGATACCAATTACACTCAGTGGGTTTGATGCCTTCGCTCCCCGTGTAATTTACATTAATGTCGTCAGAAGTCAAGAACTTTTGAGATTACAAGCTGATTTAATGGCTGATGTAGAACGTAACTTAGGAATTATTGACGAAGTTTCTAAAACCCGCCCTTTTGCACCCCATCTAACTGTTGCGTTTCGGGATTTAACTAAGGAGAACTTCAAAGCTGCTTGGCCTGAATTTAAACAACGCCAGTTGCATTTTGAGTTTACTGGTGAGAAATTAACGCTGCTTATTCACGACGGTAGTCGCTGGAATGTTAAATCGGAGTTTAGTTTTTTGTCTATAAAGTAGAACAAGCAAGTTCCTATAAGGATTATCTCAAGGCGATCGCACTGGTCACAATTGCGAGAAACTGAAAGCAGATATATTTAGGAAAGAAGAACCTAATGAGCTGGACTAAAGTTCTTACAGTCGAAGCACTTGCCCCAGGTGCGCGAGAAGTGGTGAAAGTTGGCAACCGAAAAATTTTGCTTTTAAATCACGAAAGTCAGCTTTATGCTGTCGATAACACCTGCCCTCACATGAACTTGCCATTGAAAAGTGGGAAAATCACTGAAGATGGGGCAATTGTTTGTTCCTTCCATCACAGTGCTTTTGACCTGCGGACTGGTGAAGTAAAAGACTGGTGTTCCTGGCCACCTGGTGTAGGTAAATTACTCTCATTGGTTTCACAACCAAAGACTCTGCCAGTGTTTCCGATTCGTGTGGAAGAAGGAAGTATCTGGATTGATGTCCAAGAGGGATAGTAGCCTCTTTCTCAACAATCAGTTATCAGATTAGATAAGATGTTATGCCATTGTGAGTTGATGCAATGGCATAACATCCAATACGGTTGGGTTAACTTGTCTGTTGAGCGAATATCCCCCCAGCCCCAATACAGTTTGTTTAAGGCATAGTCCTTAAAGATCCCCCTTAGTCCCCCTTAAAAAGGGGGAAATAGAGCTATTCTTAGCCCCCATTAAAAAGGCTACGGTGTACACACAAGTCTTTTCTTTTTACTTGCAGCTTAGTTGCATCGACTCGCACCTTAGTTGCATCGACTCGCACCTCAGTTGCATCGACTCGCACCTCAGTTGCATCCAATACGGTTCGATTAAGGTGCATAGTCCTTAAAGATCCCCCTTAGTCCACGCCAGTCGCTCATGTGGGAAACCCTCAAAACTGCGCTGGCTCCCCTTAAAAAGGGGGAAATAGAGTGATTCTTAGCCCCCCTTTTTTAAGGGGGGTTGGGGGGATCAAGTCTTATCCGAACCGTATTCCAGTTGCATTGACCTGCAAGTGCGACTTATTCTTGAAACCCTTCTCCAAACCTGTCCCCGAAAGGTCGAGATTAGGGGTACAAGGACTTGCACCCATACTTAGGGCTTGCTGAATAAGTCTCCAGAGCGAATCTAGAAGCCACACAGCTGACAAAATGGTAGTTTCGTCGCTTAGTTTCCCAATTTGCCCGGCGATCGCCGACGAAAGTGCAAGGTTTTTGAACCTCTGGATGCTATAGTCTTGCACTTGTTTGGTGAAAGAATGCTCAAAACCCTTACCTAGACTATATTTCATTGTTGTTCAGCAAGCCCTAATTAGTTGCTACGCTTACCGCGAACGCACGCATCTAGTTAACCGCTTCAACTTGGGTGAAGGTTTGGTGGGACAATGCGCTTTAGAAAAAGAGCGAATACTGTTGACAGAAGTGCCAAATGATTAGGATGAAAATGACAGAGAAGCGATCGCTCTGTTAGAAGCCACACCAGATGTTGATGTCATATTGATGGACGTAATGATGCCAGAAATGGACGGTTACGACACAACACGCCTAATCCGCCAAAATGAGCAATTTAAATCTTTACCGATTATTGCACTTACCGCCAAAGCCATGCAAGGCGATCGGGAGAAATGTATTGAAGCCGGCGCATCAGACTACATCACCAAACCCGTAGATACTGAACAATTACTTTCACTGTTGCGTGTTTGGCTATACCGTTAATGTTAATACTACTGTAACCAAAGTCTGTAGAGACGTGTTAGCAAAGCGGCTCAACTTTTTCTAATATTGTTTTTTTGCGGAGATAATAACTTTTCTCCTTTGTATTCTTTCCATCCTAGAACACGTCTAAGACCGATTTTCAGATATTCTTCTTGAGATTCTATGCTGATAGAAATCCGCCCTAAACGTCTTGCCACAGCAGCAGATGTAAAGGTTCCTGCGAATGGATCAAGCACGATACTACCCTGATCACTACTTGCAAGAATAATTCTCTCTAGTAATGATTCTGGTTTTTGTGAGGGATGATTTTCATATTCTCCCATGCGATATCTCACACGAGAGAAATACCATACATTACCAGGTACTTTTTCTGTATTGTATGGGCTGGGAACAGCTTTTCTGTAATCAATCAACTTTCTTTGTGCGCCTGTTTTTGCTTCTATTTTAATATCAGTTGAGTTGAAAATATAATTGCTTTTATCTTTAACACAGTGAAGTATTGGCTCATACATTGAGCCGAAGTATTTTGTTGCTTGAACTCCAGAACTATCGTAATGCCATACAATTCGGCTAAGAATTACCATTTTCTGCCTTAAGTAAAGGTCAAAGTATGGCATAGCTTGAGTGCTTGTCATGACATATAGAGTTCCATTTGGCTTCAATATCCGATGACATTCATCAAGCAACCTGTAAGCCCACTTCACATACTCCTCCTCAGACTCCCATTTGTCGTAGAAATTTGAAAACCGTTTTCCGATGTTGTAGGGAGGATCGATAAAAACAATATCTACAGATTCAGAGGGAATCTCACTAGACAAAATATGTAGGGCATCGCCATGAAATATAGTATGTGCCTTGTCTTCATATCGTTCAAGCATTCACCATTTATCTGAAAATAAACTGTACACTAACAAACCTTACCGCTCAATCTGTCGTTGTAAAGCAGGTAATTCAAAAAAGAACCAAACAGCAGCAACAATACATAACACTCCACCAATGAAAACAGTTTTAGATGCTCCAATCTGACTGGATAATACTCCCATCAAAAGACTGCCAAGAGTTCCCATACCAGTAAATGCCATGATGTAGAAACTAGAAACTCTAGCCCGCTTTTCCTCTTGAACCACTACTTGAATCAAGGCATTCCCAGCACTCTGCTGTAACAGAAACCCAAACCCTCCGATGAACATGGCGATTAGACTTATCAAAAGTGTCTGCGATGCTCCAAGCATCACTAAAGCACAACCACATAGGATAGGCCCTAATCCAATCAACTGACTCAGCTTTTTCAGACGTGTCTGTGTACTTATATACAGCGTAGATAGTAATGCTCCTGACGCAGCAGCAGCACTTAAAAAGCCTAAAGTGACTGCATCTCCCTGCAATACATCCTTAGCAAACAGTGGTAGCAGAGTTGTAGTACCAGTTACTAACATACTGATGAGAGCTACTTGCAGCAGGACTATCCGAATTGGCAAGAAGTTCATCACATAACGAATCCCCTCCTGTAATCCTTGTCTAAGAGGCTGTGGTTTGATAAAAGGATGCTTTTGTGGTGGTAACTGCATTAATGACAGCCCTCCCAGAATTGCCAAAGAACTTAAACTATCAATTAAAAAGCAGATTCCAGTACCTGCACTGGCGATCACCACCCCTGCTATAGTCGGAGCAATCATCCGAGCCAGACCGTAGATGGAAGAGTTCAGCCCGACGACGTTACTTATATCTTGGGAGCGGTCTACGAATTGGACAATTAAGGAATAACGGGTAGGAATATCAAAGGCACTAATACAGCCAATAAGAAACATGGCAATGAGTAGTTCCCAGGCATGAATATTGTCAGTAAGTATTAATATCCCTGTTAATAAAGACACAAGCATGAAGAGAATTTGAGTGACAAACAGGGTATAGTAACGATTCCATCGATCTACTAACACTCCAGCCACAGGGAGCAATACAAAAGTAGAAAATTGGTTAACGAACTGGACTCCACCAAGCCATGCAGCAGAATTGGTCAGAGTATAGACTAACCAGATTAGTGCCGTCTGAGCTATGAAACTGCCCACAACAGAGATACTGTGTCCAACAAAATAGAGTCGGAAGTTTCTCGATTGGAATGCTCTCCAGGGATGGCGTGAGTGATCCATTTGGTATTTTAAACTGAGGTATTTACTACTAAAATTTAATATTTAATAATAATAACAATTTATGAGCGCTTCTTGCGTAAAAATATTGATACAATGTTCAATTTTGCAGATGTTTTATAATATCCCTAAATAATGGTTAAATCAATTTTGGTGATCCAACTAATTTTGAAATATGAAAGCAAATAAAAATTTCGTCAATTTAATTGTTCAAAGCCCAATTATTAAAAAGCTAGAGAGTTTGGTTCCCGAGTATTCTTTAGTTGGAGATTCTATTTTTTTCAGCACAGACCAGTTTCCTTGGGCTAAAAAACTGGAACTGAATTGGCAAGTTATTCGTCAGGAGTTGGATTCAGTTCTTCAGTACACTAATGAGTTGCCAAATTTTCAAGATATAATGCCTCGCCAACAAAGCATTACTCAAGATGATGGCTGGAAAACTTATTACTTTTACGCCTTTGGCTTCAAGGCAGAAAAAAGTTGCCAAAGGTGTCCTGAAACTTGGAAGCTATTAAAGGAAATTCCCGGTCTGAAGGTAGCATTTTTCTCTGTTTTGTCTCCGAGAAAGCATATCCCCAAACACCGAGGTAAGCATAAGGGGCTGATTCGATATCACCTGGGGCTGATGGTGCCGGAACCGGAATCTGCCTGTAGAATTCGGATTGGTGATGAAATTGCCTACTGGGAAGAGGGCAAAAGCTTGATTTTTGATGATACATTTGCCCACGAAGTTTGGAATGATACAGATGGCTATCGCGTGGTGTTGTTTCTAGACATTGTTAGACCTTTTCGGTTTCCCTTCTCTGTAATAAATTGGCTCGTGTGTCAGATACTAACTTTATCGCCGCTTGTTCAAGAAGCTAAATCTAATTACAAAAGCTGGGAGAGTCAGTTTGAAAAGATTATGAAATGAAAAAGCGGGGTAAAGGCAGAAGGAAAAGAGATTAAATTTCTACTTTTAACCTTCTGCCTTTTTCAAATCAACTATGCACTAATACGGTTCAGTTAATATGTTTGACTCTCGGAGATCCCCCCAACCCCCCTTAAAAAAGGGGGGCTTTATCTCCTATTTACCCACTTTTTAAGGGGGTCGCCGCAGGTGGCGGGATCTTATCCGAACTGTATTGACCTATGCACTAATTGTTGATTTGTACAACAAATTGCGAGTTGCTACCATTCCGGTAACTAAACGCTCCATATCCTCTCGCGTATGGAGAGCATTAACTGTAATCCGAATCCGGGGTTTAGCAACAAACCAAATCGGAGATACCCAAATACCGTGGTCTTCCATGATTTTTCTACCAAACATCTTGGGATTAATTTCTGTTGGTAAAAGAACTGGTACAACATTGGTTTCGCCAAGAGCAACAAAGCCTTGTTCAGCTAGGCGCGATCGCAAGTACCAAGTGTTATCCTGAAGTTGTTTGACCCGTGCTGGAAATTTGCGAACCTGACGGACACTCTCTAACGCCGCAGCAGTCATTGGTGGCGGCAAAGAAATTGTCCCAATGGAAGTCGGAGAAACATTTAAGAGTGGTTTTAACTCTGCAACATGGGTACTAATGGCGGCTCCGGCTGAGGCGGCAAACTTAGAGAAAGTTGTCATAATCAGCGGCACTACACCCCGCTCGATCGCCTGAGACGGTAGGAGTCCAAAGTGTTCATAAATCCCTCTACCAGTTGCGCCAATTGCCCCTGTAGCGTGTGCCTCATCCATCACGAGTACGCTGCCTTCATAATTGTGCAGCACATCCAACATCCCTGGTAGGGGTGCAATATCACCATCCATAGAGAATACCGCATCAGAGACAACCATAATGCGATCGTGAGGCTTGGCAGACCGATGCAGTTTGCGAGCTAAATCTTCAACATCACAATGACGGTAGGCTTTGATTCGGACGCGCGGACTATGACCAAACACTTTACCGGAACGAGTTCCAGCATTCACAATTGCTGAAACAATACAGCCATGATTGAGAACATCAGTCAGAATTAAAGTCTCTCGCGTATTTTGAAATCCTGGCACTGGAATTGCCAAGTGACAGAAAGCATCCATCAAGGCTTGCATTGCCATCCAGGCATTCATGAATAGCTGTGTGTGGGGCAAATGCTTAAAAGCTGAAATTTCGTCCTCTAGTTCTTGATGTAAGGCAATCCGCCCACTTAAGACGGAGCAAGAACTGTTAGAGGTTCCATACTTGATAATAGCAGCGATCGCAGCTTGCTTGACAGCTTCTTCTTGAACTAATCCCAAGACATCATTCGTGCAGAAGTTAAGAACTGTTCGACGCTTACCAGTTGCGGCTTCTTGGATCTCAACTAAATTGCCCTGTTTTTGATGACAAATGTACTCGTCTGGATCGAGTCCACTCGCGTACCATCGCTCAACATATTCTTTGATAATTTCCACAAATTTACTTCTCTTACTTTCTTTAAGATGGTATATCGCCTCTAGTGTGCAGCATACTTGAGGAGTTGTATTTCTGCTATTTATTTCTTTAAAACGAAGCACTTGCTGACCCAGTTAAAGCTAGACTTGTCTTTTTTCCTGCTTACCATTATGCTGCTCTCAACTAAATTTTTGCGTGAATTGTTCATACTGTTCAATAATCACTCGCTGGAGAGCAATGATCGCTGGGTTGATTTCTACATAATGCCGTTGGGGATTAGCAAGATATGTTTTATGCTCGCTCTCAACCATTTCGATATCTTGGGTAATAAATTTCAAAAATACGAAATGTAGAATGAAGTTGGCTAACAGTGGTTTAAGCGGTTGAAATATCCATCTAGGGAGGCGAAGTTTGAGAAACAGCAGGGAAAACGAACGAGTTTCTGTTGGACTGATTGGTAGTCGCATCAGGTACAGAGATGAAACGCCTTCAAGGGAGTGGTGATAGTGGGGGTAAGAGTATCGGATTGAAATAGTACGGGTGGCAACTTTATCACCTTGTTCACTTAATCCTAAAAACTTAGTGAAGGAACCTTGATAAGAGACTTTATATTCAGCAAAAACTGATACTTCTGTCGCTTGCAAGTTTGTCAGAACTGGATCAAACCAGCCTTGCAATTCTTGGTGTAAAAAACCATGAAATACATCTATCGTGTTTTCATTGCACATGGAAAAATGAGCTTTGAAGTATGCAGTAATCGGTACTATTAACCAATCAGAATCTGAAAATTCGGGAACTTCAGGTAACTGATTCATAACAGACAAAACCGGATCGCCTGGAAAAATCCAAATCAGGTTGTATTTTTCTGCGACTGGATAACTGCGGACTGGAGCGCAAGGAAGTTTTTGCTCTTGAGGAAAATAGGGAATGTTGACGCACTCACCATTACCATTAAATTCCCAACCGTGATAAGGACAAGCAAGGTTACATCCGAGAACTTTGCCCTTGTGCAGTTCTACACCCTTATGTGAACAAGCATCCTCTAAGGCGTGCAATTGACCATTGCGATCGCGGTAAAGAGCGATCGCTTGCTGCCAAATCATCACAGGCAAAATCTCACCAGCCTTAAGTTTGTTTGCCCAACTAACAGGATACCAGTAATTTGGGTTAATACCTACTTCTCTGGCACGTTTTTGAACTGTCTGGCTTTTGAGGACTGCGGCTAGTTCCATTTGCTTGTACCTCTACTGCTTGTTTGATTGGTGAAATCATTTATTGCCGTAGACAATTTCAGAGGGATTTTTCTCGGTTTTAAGAAAAATAATTTCTTATTCATTTTTATAACATTTGCAAAATTTTTTTAGATTTAGTTTCCATGTTTCAAGGTTTCCATTGTTTGCTCAAAACTATCGACATCATGAGGCATTCTAACTTCATATTGAACTGGCAAATCAACAAGAAACTTCCGATCCTCACTAATATGAGGAAATTTGAGTTGGCAATCTGGCATTCCTTTTTGCAAGTAACGTTGCTGGAGGATAGCGAAACTGCCAGGAGCTAAAATCCGCAGTCGGGGTGGAGGTACTAAATCTCGGCGCTCAACTTCATAAGAAGTATGAATTTCTTTAAGTTTGCTGTCAAATCTAGTCAGGAAAACTTGGGGATTGTTAAGTGTATCACCAGGAGCAAGTTCAATGTTTACTAAATAGTGAGCCGGAAAATTATTCTCAGACAAAGTGATACAGAAATCTTCTAAGGATAAGTTGAAATCTCGTTGCAGAGCTTGCATAACCTGTGCTGCATGAAATTCTGTAGTCTTTTCAGTGATTGAAGAAAGCAGTCCGCCTCGACGGTGACGGAAAACAATTAAGGGAGTTTGTTCGTAAAACCCGAGAACTTCTACAACATCGCCAATATCGTAACGATAGAATCCACTGTAGTTGGTTGTGAGGATGCGATAGCGATCGCCTACTTTGACTTCATTGGCTAGTAATGTTTTAGGATGCTCTATTTCCCATTGGTCTTCGGGAATAAACTCAAAAAAGCCTGACTCAATGGCCAGGATGCTGCCATCTTGATTAAGGTTAGGGTAAATGCTAAATACGGCTTCTGACGCTGCATAGACTGCGCCAAATTCCGGCGTATCTCCGAAATAGGTCGGAAATCGTTCAAAATAAAAATCTGATGTTCCCCCGCGTGAGGTGGTAACAAACGATAAATTAGGCCAAACATCTTTGGGGAGCAGTCGCCCTTCTGAGCGGAAGATTTCTCTTAATTGAGTAGCTCGTTTGGGATCTGGCCAGCATCGCCGCTCTAATTTTGCCCGGAGTTCTGGTTCTAGTTTCAACCAACTTGCGATCGCACCTTTATCTATGTCTTGGATCAATTCTTCGCCATAGCGCTCCAAATAGCTGCAATTACGCAAGATCAGCATGGGAAAACTTCCTGTCATCCCTCGCATTGACTGCTCGCGCAAGGCAAATAGTAGACAAATATAGTGACGAGCTAAACTATCAGATGCCTCTAAAACCTCATAAGGGTGAGCAAATAGTTGTTTGAACAAAAACTTATTCAAGTGCAGATCACCGGAACCAGCTGACCCATAATTAATACCACCGCTAGTAGTTCCGAGAAATTGCACTGATTTTGTCAATAATACTTTGCCCAACTCCAGCCCCCGCATTGACAGCGCCTCGCTTAAAAAGCCAACACTTGTCAAATGAGCTAATCGTAAATATTTCTGAGTTTGTTGGGTGACAGGAACCAGTTTCTTTTTTCCAGTCGAACCACTGGTTAGAACAATATAAACTACAGGCTCAGTGGTGAGAATGTTTGCTTCACCTTCAGCAATGCGCGTGATGTAGGGTTCGTAGCTGCTGTAAGGTAAAACTGGAATTTGCTCTCGAAATTGATCGATAGTTTTGATATCCTTGAGTCCAAATTCCCGACCTAGTTCAGTATTTTTATGTGCCAGCAACAGTTTGTGCAAGAACTGCTCTTGCACTGCACTGACTTGACGAGTTTTTCTGACAAAATTTGCTTTGAAGTATCTGGCAGTCTGGGTTAAAAGTGAAAATAATGGACTTGGCATTGAGGTTTAACAAAAGTTAGAGCTTTTTGACCAAGAATTTTTTAAGGATAACTGATAAAACTTGGCTTTATTTAGTTTAATGCAGATAGCATTAAACTACTGCTTTGGATCAGTAATAATACAGGGCTACGGGTAATTACTTATTTAAACATATATTAAAGCTACTCAAAAAAGTTGATAGAATCATCTAGATAACTAATAATCAGGGCTATTTCATTCTCATCTAGCCCGCCTCAGAATGAATTCTGAGTCTAAGACGATGTTTGAAAAGTCCTATTGCAGGTATCAAAACGTTATAGATCCCCCTAAATCCCCCTTAAAAAGGGGGACTTTGATTCCGGTTCCCCCTTTTTTAAGGGGGGTTAGGGGGGATCTATAAGTGCGTAAAATCACAGCCAAATACTTTTCAAACATCCTCTAATAGCGAAAGTCGTCTAAGTAGGTAGGCACAAATAAACCTAACTATGTAACGAAAAGTAAAAACGCTGAAAACCTTGTGATTGCTTCACTTCACTTCGTTACGTTCGCAATGACATAGTTGTAAATTTTCTCACCCACCTACTTAAAGACGACTGAGAAAAGGTTATAGTCCGTTTTAACGGACTTTAGCTATAAGAAAAGGAACTTTAGTTTTGGGCGGTTTATGCCTAGAATGAAATAGCCCTCAACTAATAATAACTTGACAATTGCTTCATTTTTTGTAAAGAATAATTCGTAGCAACACTGATAGGTTAAAGCTTTTGAAAAATTGTAAGGAAGAATACTCGTGCTTCTTCTAGCGAAACTTTCCGTTGGAATCGCCTGTTTTACTATCGCGTTTGTCTTTGCAAGTTTGATCGAATACTTGCTACATCGCTTAATGCATATTTCGCCCCGTATTGGCAAACGTCACCGCGATCATCACTCTCGCAATGAAGGACAAGGGGTGCTGTGGGAGTTTCGGGACTATATCAGAGGCAGCATTCTGGTAATGGTTCTGATGTTTTTCCACTCCTGGGAAGCCGGAATCGGTTGGTTACTGGGTGGATTAGTTTATGCTGCCTTTTCAGCCTATGCTCATCAGCTACAGCACGACAATCCAACCAAATGCTTCTGGATGAAGATGCCTGTTCATTACGTGCATCATAAGTATAATATGTGGCATCACAACTTTGGTCTAGCAGTAGACTGGTGGGATCATATTTTTGGTACATACAAGTCTGTAGAATGGCTGACAGAAGAGGAACTTAAGCAACCTGAACGGGGTTATTTACAACTCAGGTGGAGGTAAATATTTTGAAGAAGAATCCAGAATCCAGAATCAATCAGTGGTGGGTCTGAATCCCCCACTGATAGCGTAGCGGTATCGACTCCATGACAATTGCAGTTTCTAATTCACCTAGTCCCCGTTGGAATGTAATTTTTTTTACAGTTGTGCTGCACCTAGCAGCTTTATTGGCACTCCTTCCCAGTAACTTTAATTGGGCTGCTGTCGGTGTGGCAGTATTTTTGCACTGGATAACGATTAGTTTAGGAATTTCATTAGGCTTTCATCGCTTGGCGAGTCATCGGAGTTTTCAAACTCCCAAATTCCTAGAATATTTCTTGATTCTCTGTGGCACCCTAGCAGGTCAAGGAGGGGTTTTCGGTTGGGTAGGCTATCATCGAGCGCATCATTTGCATACAGACAAAAAAGATGATCCTCATAACTCTAATCAGGGTTTTTGGTGGAGTCATATCAATTGGTTAATGCATGATGTCCCCATAAAATCACAACTTCCTTCTTTGACCAAAGATATTGCCAACGATCGCTTCTATCAGTTCTGTCACAAATATTACATACTGTTACAGGTAGCTTTAGCCGGACTGCTTTATTTGCTAGGGGGCTTACCTTTCGTGGTTTGGGGAATTTTTGTCCGCTTGTTTATTGGGTTTCACTGCACTCTTTTTGTGAACAGTGCTTGTCATACATTTGGCTACCAAACTTATGATACTGGCGATCGCTCGACAAATTGCTGGTGGGTTGCTCTGCTAACTTACGGTGAAGGTTGGCATAATAATCACCACGCTTTTCAGTATTCCGCTCGTCATGGTTTGCAGTGGTGGGAAATTGATCTCACCTGGATAGCGATTCAAATATTACAAGCATTCAAGTTGGTTACAAAGGTTAGGGTTCCACAGAAGCCATAATGTAATTGCTCTTTCAAGAAAGCCCCTCAGCTATAATTTGCTCTGAATAAAATTAATTCAAAAACCGTGATTACTCAAACAGCAACATTTGAAATTTGTCCTGTTACATCCACAGCACACAACAAAATGTTTCTGGATGTGACAGCACGGATTTATGCCAACGATCCCCACTGGGTGCCACCGATCCTTGATAGCATTGCGAAACAGTTTGCACCGACTAATCCTTTCTTGAAGTACGGAAAACTACAACAATTTATTGCTATATCTCAACAAGCAAATGGTTCTCAGGCGGTTGGACGGATTGTTGCCGCAGTTAATCAACGCTTGATAGACCGTGAAGGTCAAAATGTCGGTCTGTTTGGCTTTTTTGAATGCATTGAAGATTTTACCATTGCCCAAGCTCTGCTAGATACTGCTTGCAAATGGCTGCGATCGCAAGGTATGACTATAGTTCGTGGCCCAATTGATTTTTCCACCCACAATAACTGTCTATTTTTAGTTGATGGATTTGACTCACCGCCAATGGTGATGATGCCCTACAACCCGCCCTACTATCCAGAATTTATCGAGCGAGATGGTTGGCATAAAGCCAAAGATGCTTACGCTTATGATTTTCCATTAGATAAACCCTTACCACTAGAATTTGAGAAAGCTTATCGAATTGCTTGCAAATCTGGTGTTAGCTTCCGTCCAATTAGAACAAAGGGTGATGGATTCGAGCAAGATGTTAAGAGCATCTATCAGCTTTTTAATACTGCTTTTGCTAATAACTGGAGTTCCACTCCGCGAAGCGAGGCAGAATTTCTGGAAGAAGCTAGAGACTTGCAGAACTTGGTAGATCCTGATGTCTTCCCAATCGCCGAATACGATGGCGAAATGGTCGGCTTTTGGATGAGTTTACCTGACTACAATATTGCCCTAAAACACGTCAACGGTAAATTGAACTGGCTCGGAATTCTCAAGTTTCTTTGGTATCGCCGTCAAATTGATCAAGGACGAGTTATTGCCATTTGTTCACTACCGGAATATCGTCGGAAAATGGTGTCTCTAGCCTTAATTTATTTGGGAATGCGAGGGGGAATACAAAAGGGCAAACCCTATAAAAGGGCTGAACTTTCTTGGGTCTTTGAAGATAATTTCCCTTCGCGCAAATTAATTGAAGCATCTGGTGGCAAGATTTATAAAACCTACCGAATTTACGAAAAATCTCTATGAAAGCGCTAGTTACTGGAGCCAACGGATTTACAGGTTCCCACTTGGTGCAAGCTCTACAAAAGCAAGACAATATTGTGGTTGGTTTAGTACGTAAATCTAGCAATTTAGAACGTCTATCTAATAGCAATATTCAATTAGTTTACGGTGACATAACTGATCGGGATGTACTACGAGCGGCGATGACTGGCATAGATACAGTTTTTCACACTGCTGCTTATGTAGAGCTAGGAATTGTCAATGAAGCAGAAATGGAGCGGGTGAATGTCGAGGGGACAAAGGCGGTGTTAGAAGTAGCCCAAGCAGTGGGTATATCGAAATTAGTTTACTGTAGCACTATTGGTATATTTGGTGATACAAAAGGTCAAGTCATTAATGAGACTTTCCAAAGAACACAGAGCAACTTTTCTTCTGCTTACGATCGCACTAAATACCAAGCTCAACAATTAGTAGATCAATTTGCTAAAGACGGTCTTTTTGTAGTCAGCATTCTCCCTTCGGGAATATTTGGTATAGATGACCCTCATTTTGGTTCCGTCATCCAGCTATTTCTTAAAAGAAGACTAAAGTTGTGGGCAGGAGGCGATCGCATTACTGGTATTGTCCATGTAGATGACTTGGCCTCGGCGATGATTTTAGCAGCAGAAAAAAGTCAATCAGGAGAATATTATATAATTTCTTCTGGCGATTTAAGTACCCGCGAAATGTTTAAAATTCTCTCACAAGCAACAGGTATTCCAGTTCCTCACGAAGTTCCAGAATTCTTAGTAAGACTTGCGGGAAACTTACTCGATCCGATAGGTGTTCTTCTGAAATGGCAACCACCTCTTAGCCGGGAGCGTGTTCACTATATTTATGACCGTTGTGTTCGAGTAGATGCCACCAAAGCCCACAATAAACTTAACTGGTATCCCCGCTCAATATCGGAAACTCTACTTGAGCTAATCGGTTGTGTTGCAAAAAATTAAATTTAAACTGCGTCTACCTTAAAAATATTACTGTCAACTGTTAATGGCATGGTACTCTCTGCATCTTGGCATTCACAGCAATTTCCAGACTCAAAAAAGCCAAAATCTCTCACAAAATATCTGGATTTTCTCCCAACTCTTTCAATCTAGCTGCTAAACGAGCCGCCTGTGCAACTGCGACTTGTGCAAGTGCAGCAGCAGCTTCGTCTGGTAACAAAACCAAATTTCCAGCTACATCATAAAACCGCAACCATATCGCTGTTTCTCTATCTATTGTTCCTTCATAGGTTCCCAACCATAAACTTAACTTTTGACACCATAGCCAACCACGCTCATTCGGTGTTAAAGATTGATATTGCTGATTATGATCTAAATGCCACCCTTGTAAAGAAGTCGAGTCAAAGGGGTCATAGACAAAATAATCTGAAGTATGAAAAGTTTGTTCGTAAAGGTCTTTCTTAACAGTCTTATCTATTTTGGCTGTAGATGGTGACATTAATTCTACAATCACATCGGGATAACGACCATTTTCTTCCCACACCACCCAACCTTGTCTTGAGTTATTGCCGTCAACATTAAGGACAGCAAAAAAATCTGGCCCTCTGAAATCACGGTTACGAACCTGGGTGCTGCTGTAATAAATAAACATATTGCCCCCAGTGAAGAAATCATTGCGGTCAGCCCAAGCTTGTTGCAATGACCGAATCAGGACATTCATAGCAATACGGTGGCGATTTGATTCCAAGGGTTCTCCGTCATCAAAAATTAAATCTGTGGGCGGTGTCGGGTGTTCCCAGTCTAGAATGGCTCTTGGGTTGTTCTCAGTAGTCATGAGCGATCGCCTTTATCAGAAAGCCTTAAATTTCTATGATAAATTATTCTTAACCCAATTCTTAAAATTACGCATAGCTTGACTTCTCCCAATAGTTAAACACTGCTGAACATATTCATTAACTAATTCAATAATTGGGATATCAGGAAAATTCGGACTAGATTCAGATTTTATATATCTTCCTTCTGTTAACAACGAAATTTCTAAACCTTGTGGTGTATGTCGCCAAAGTTCAGGAACTCCTAAAATTTCATAATTCTCAAATCGAGTGCGAGAAGTAATATCAATTTCGATAGCTAAATCTGGTGGTGGATCTATATTTAAATCTATGCGATTTTTGCCAATTATAGCAGCTTGATTTTGAATATAAAAACTGGTGTCTGGTTCTACTGCTTGTAGCGATCGCTCATTTTTAAGTGTTGTGGAACCGAAAGGCTCAAAATCGATTTGGAGTTTGTCTAACAAGACTTTGACTAAATCACCAATAAGTTCTTTATCTTTTTCGTGTTCGGCTAGAGGAACCATAATTTCTAACCAGCCATGACTATAAGAAATACGTGCGGCACGCTTTTCTCCCATCTCTGCCAAAATATTTTCTAACTGCTGCCAACTGATATCTTTGAGTAACATTTGTTGACCAGGATTAACAATAATTTGTTGCAGTTTTAAAAACATATTACCTCAGAGAGTTGATGTAATAGTGATTGTAGAGAACAGATTGAATTTACAAATCAACTTTCTTAAAGTATATCGCCTCCGAGCATGAGTGTAGATATTATGTAAAAAGGTCAATGTAATAGAACATACAGAGAATGCAAATGCAACTCACCATTCGTAAAGCTTCTTGTGAGGACATTCCGGCTTTAGAAGCTCTGATTTCAAACTCGGTAAAAAATCTTCAAGCTGCCTATTACAGTCGTGAACAAATGGATGGCGCTCTTGGCACTGTTTTCGGTATTGATAGCCAACTCATCAAAGATGGTACATATTTCATTGCTGAGGTTGAGTCTAACATTGTCGGCTGCGGTGGTTGGAGTCAACGCAAAACTCTTTTTGGAGGCGACAAAACTCAGAATAAAGTAGAATCAACTTTAATAGTTCCGGTATGTTTGTCTACAACAATTTGATAGGCGATCGCCATTTCAATGAATAGTAATTTTTGTTAGTTGGAGCATACCATTGAGGGTTGATTTTCAACCAGCCTTTGCGTAATTTAAACATCATCGTCACTTTTTTGGTTTTTTTGTTAGATCAGCTATTTATTTAAAGTAGTCTGCCCAAAAATCGGCTTTTTCTAACTCAGTTTTCTTTTGGAGCATAGTTCCACTGTGACAAAAAATTATCAAAGAAAATCTCCATTGTTTCTTTAAAATTCTCAGCAACTTAGGCTAAGACGTTTTTGGATTTTGTGAAGTCTGTAGCAGCTTCCGCTTTCCCTGTAGCAGCTTCCGCTTCGACGTTTCCGTGTATCGCGCAACCTGTAGCAGCTTCCGCTTCGACGTTTCCGTGTATCGCGCAACCTGTAGCAGCTTCCGCTTTGACGTTTCCGTGTATCGCGCAACCTGTAGCAGCTTCCGCTTTGACGTTTCCGTGTATCGCGCAACCTGTAGCAGCTTCCGCTTTGACGTTTCCGTGTATCGCGCAACCTGTAGCAGCTTCCGCTTTCCCTGTAAGAGTTTCCGCCAAGACGTTTCCGTGTATCGCACAATTTGTAGCAAATTCCGCTTTCTCTGTAGGAACTTCTGTTTTAACCTGTAAGTAGTGTTGAGTGGAGCCGCATACGTGGCTGTTTAAATTTTGTCTATTCAGCATCAAGTTATTTTAAAGTTATTGGCAAATCATCGTGTTGCGCGATCGCCGTTACAGGTTGATTGGCAGCTACTCAAGACAAAACAACTAAATCAGATGCCCATCAGATGCTAATCCAGATTTGGAAATTCACACTTTTTTAAAGTCTTCCTTGAATAGTGGATACTTGAACGTTGTGGATACGAAACTAGCAGATATCAATCGCAGCTAGCGATCGCAGAACATTGCTCAGGCTGAAGCAGGAGTAGAGTCTTCAGCCTTCATTTTCACTATCCAGCAAGAGGAAATCACTTATGGCGCTTACACGACGGCATTTTGTGGCAGGAACTGTCACGCTCGCAACTGGACTGGCAATTAATCAGTTTATCGAATTGCGATCGTAGAAGTCAAAACGGCTTTGAATGCTTTACAGCAGGGCATGACCACTGGAGTAGTGCGGCAGTATGTCCCGACACTCAATGGTCCCGCACATATCTGGTTTTCACAAGCGGGGCAAACGGCTTTTGTCATTTCTCAGAAAGTGCCGATGATCGAAGTTTTTGATGTTAATCCAGATCGCAATGGGTTGAGTCGTCCCAAGCTGAAAATGCGCTTGGATATCCGGGAATTTGATCGCTTTGGCTTCACCCCGTTTCAGAAAACAACGCCAAGTGGTAAAGCTTTGACCTTGTACGATAAGAAAATCAACCCGTTTGAATCAAACATAATCTTTAGCTCTCAAGCAAAACTCCTCCTATTTCCGGTAAAATCAAGTTCTGAGGACTGTGGATTTGGGAGAAATTTGAGGTGCCTACACTTGGCGTTAACATTGACCACATTGCCACCATCCGGCAAGCACGGCGGACGGTAGAACCAGACCCCGTGGCGGCGGCGGTACTGGCAGAATTAGGAGGTGCAGATGGAATTACGGTGCATCTGCGCGAAGATCGGCGGCATATCCAAGATAGGGATGTGCGTTTGTTGCGGGAAACAGTGCGATCGCATCTTAATCTAGAAATGGCCGCTACAGATGAAATGCTAGCGATCGCTCTCGATATCAAACCAGATTACGTGACTTTAGTCCCCGAAAAGCGCGAAGAAGTCACAACAGAAGGCGGACTAGATGTCGTCGGGAAAATTGCTAAAATAAATGAGATAGTTGATAAATTGCAAAGCGCCAGCATTCCAGTTAGTTTATTTATCGATGCCGACATAGCACAAATCGAAGCATCAGTCAAGGTGCAAGCGCGGTTTATTGAATTGCACACCGGACAATACGCTGAGGCTAAGAATGAAACAAATCGCCAGCGAGAATTAGCCGTATTAGCTAAAGGGTGTGAACAAGCGATTCAAGCTGGATTGCGAGTCAACGCTGGACACGGACTCACCTACTGGAACGTCTATCCGGTGGCTGCGCTTCCAGGCATGGAAGAACTGAATATTGGTCATACCATCATCAGTCGGGCAGCATTAGTAGGTATGGAACGAGCAGTCCGGGAGATGAAACAAGCTATAAGAGGGCATGGGGCATAGGGCATAGGGCATAGGGCATTGGGCATTGGGCATTGGGCATTGGTAAAGAATTTTAATAACTCCTAACTCCCAACTCCCCACTCCCCACTCCTTAAACTTTGGAGGGGTTGTCACTGCGAAATCTAGAAACTGGGAGCAAATCTTTAGCAAAAACTTCTATGAGCGCAACACAGTCTAACAACCTGCCTCTTTGGGTACAGGATAGAGATAAGGTGATAGCAGAAAGCACTGATGTCGAGTGGCGCTATCAGACACCACCTGATTATTCTCGTTCCAAAGAGAATCTCGCTAAAGAAAGTATCTACAATCACCTTGAGGGTACACTGGAAGCGATCGTGCAGAACTTGGTACGAACCTTCGAGATGGAGGTATCTTTTAAAACTAACCCGCAACAGTGGTTATCTATTGTGAATGACAAATTTCGCGTGAGTACCAATGGCGGGGTAGAGTATACACCAGGAGATTTATCAGCCCAAGGTACTTACAATCTATTTATGGCTGATTCAGAAAATTACAAAGCTTCAGAAGAAAGCTTTGAATCATCCGCAAAAGTCTTCCACACAACATTTCCCCAAGGATTTCCTTGGGAAGTGCTGGAAGTTTTCTCAGGGCCACCAAATGTCACATTCAAATGGCGGCATTGGGGGCATTTTAATGGAGAATACAAAGAGTATGCACCTACTGGAGAGACAGTAGAAATTATCGGCATGAGCATTGCAAAAGTTAGCGATGACTTGAAGATTGTTTCCTTAGAACACTACTTTGACAATAGTCTATTTTTGGAAAAGCTAATATCTGGTGGCAAAGAGACAAAAGCTGAAAACCAGGGAAGTGCTTGTCCGTTCAGTTCTTGGTTCAAAAAAACCCACAAAAGTTAGTTTTTAGGAGTACAGAGTGTAGCACCGTACCCTTAAATTATTCAAATAGCAACTGAAGGATGAAAATGCAAACATATTATTACGTTTTGGCAAGTCAACGCTTTCTTCTCCAAGAAGAACCAATTGACGAAGTTCTCAAAGAGCGCACCCGTCACTACCATGAACAAGAAAAACAAATAGATTTTTGGTTAGTTCAGCAACCAGCTTTCTTGGAAACACCCCAGTTTACAGAGCTAAAAGCGAAGTGTCCCCAACCAGCAGTGGCGATTATTTCTACTAATCCGCAATTTATTACTTGGTTAAAACTGCGTTTAGAATACGTCATCACTGGAGAATTTCAAGCTCCTTCTGAGACAATACCAGATGCTTTAGCATCATTTGCTACCGTATCATAGGAATGGGGAATAGGGCATTAGTTATTTCTTCCCTGCTCCCTATTTTTATCTGATAGGAACAAAATATATTTTTATAAAATCTTTTAGGGCACCATTTATCTGTGTAACTTTTGTGCAAAGATTTAAGACTTTAGCAAGTGTTTTAGGATTAGCGATATCTACGACGAGCTTCGCTTACGCCGGGTTGATTGGTGGCATGAGTTCTGTCTTTGCTCAACAAGCCATTCCCCTTTGTCAACCACCGAATGCAGGTGAGTATCTTTTATTAGTAGTCAGTCCCACGGCAAATAATCAAAAGCAGTTGCGTAGCGCCTTACCCCCTGAACTTAAGACCATCACCTGCAAATATCTCAACGAAACTGTGACGCGCATAGGTGGCTTTAACAAAATTGACGATGCCAATCGATGGGCAAGGTATGTTAGCAATATTGTTGGGTTGTCTGCCATTATCACCACTCGACCGACAGCACCAGATGTACAGACACAACCACAACCACAACCACAGCTACAGCCACCTCAGCAGACAGTCAGCTATAACCCTCAAGCCTTAGGAGAGGGTTATGCCGTGCTGGTAGATTATTACAACCGTCCAGAACTAGCAAATAGCGTCCAGCAAGTAGTGGCAGGTAACGTAGGTTTTGTTTCTTATGGACAACGCCCTTACTTGCTAGCAGTTTATACCACCAACCAAACTGAAGCATATAACACATTGCAGAAGCTAAACAATCGCGGTTTCGTTGCCAGTATAGTAGATAGTCGTAAGGTGATTCTGCTGCGTTCAATTGTGCGGTTGTAGTGAGATTAAGTTTACGAAATACTGATGCGATCTATTAAGGTGGTAATTTGTCAATTGACAAATTACCAGTTACTAATTTAGAACTTACGCATTGACAAAGAATACCAAATATGAATAACTTTAAAAACCACTGATCGCTGTATGCCCTTACACCCGATATACTTGTTGCAAATATTCTTGTAAATGCTGTGAGTTCTAAGTATATTAGCTTGGAATTATCAAACAATTTCTTGTTACTTATTAGATAATGCCTAGGTTGGCTAGTGTAACATATTGGACAGATTACTAAATATTTAATATCCTAAAATCGCTAGATAGTTAGAGGCTAATCATAGTGGAGCCTATATAGAGTAGGAGCAAAACTGTATTTTTCTTACCTGAAGTATATCTCCAGATAGTAGGCACTTTTAGAACTAGGCATTTATATTTAAGATATAAAATTGCTATATTCAAATTAGCAATCCATAAGTTAAGGAAATGCCACTTTTATATTTTCTTTGTTATTTTGTATTTAACGGGACAGTTATTCTTGATTTGGTGGGGTTAAATAACAATTAGTTAGACTATTCTCTCCCAAAGATGGATGTATGTAAATTGTTTGCATTGTGCTTATCTTCCTTCAAAATTTATAAGCCTAGTGCAAATTGACCAGACAAATTACATGGTAATATTCCAAGTCGGCAAATAGTTCATCTACACAAGGAAAACCTTGCTCAAAACTATGCTTAAAACAAATAATCGGCGTATTTTTCTACCTGCTTTTATCAACCCTTCAGAAGAAAATAATCTAGCAGATAGTAAAAACAAATTTGCTCAACCTAAATTAGATTTACTACAACCATTACGTCAATGGCTGGACAAAATCGAAATTCAGAATCGGAAATTAGCCAAATTTATTGCTAGGTTAATTCCTGCCCAATGTCCATTTGAGCGTGATATCATGCTTTTTGGTCGCAAAATAGGACACATTCCGCCAATGTGCAAACTCAATCCGCTTTATAACGAACTTGTGTACTTGCGTTTTCGCGCTTTGTGCTATCTAGTAGATCAGTGTGGAGAGGATATCCAATCCTACTGCTAAACATAACTAGAGAAAGCACAGTATGGAAATTAAAATTGAGCATCAACTTAGTCAACAACATCTCAATCAATTAGGTGTGTCCAAATGGGCAATTTGGCAAAAAGAAATCTCCAAATTTCCTTGGACTTATGATTCTCAAGAAACCTGCTACTTTTTGGAAGGTGATGTAGTTGTTACTCCCGATGGTGGAGAGCCAGTGCAAATGGGTAAAGGCGATTTAGTTATTTTTCCCGATGGTATGTCTTGCACATGGGAGATTACAAGTAACGTGAAAAAACATTATTACTTTGAATAGTCTACAGCCAAGATTGATCCCCTTTGTTTTCTTGATGATCCCGAAAACTTACGTCTCATAATTCAATTTGGATTTCTATTATAAGGAGGTTCGCAACGAGTGTCATAGGATAAAGTAGCAGAATCGGTAAATTGCTTATATCCATATCTGTCAAAACTCGTTGCGACTCCATCTCCTAAACAATATTCATAGAAATAAATAGTCTCATTTCCTCCAAATTTGGCAGAAAGTTCTTGCCAGATTGGAGGTTTATAACTAAAAATATAATTGTAAAATTTTACTGCTTCAGCTTGATCGTAATTATAGTTACCTGGGTACTGAGAAAAATTACCATTGAAATTTAGTTTGATGTACTTAACCTGATTGTTCACAAAGATGAGCGAGAAATTGCTTTTAGGAAACTGAGGAAATAGCCGCCGAAAGCTCTTTGGAGCATAGGTATAGGTAACGGTATCGCCATTGAGTTGTTTGGTAATATAACGACCAAAATAGCGCTCGATTGTTTGAGGCGTTTGATTTAAAACATAGCGTCCCGCCACAGCAGAAGGACTATAAATACTGTTAATCAGCAAAAATCCGAGAGTTAAACCGATAAAAGTTTGGCAAATATGATCGGATTTCATAGTGATCCCCGCCACTGGAAACAAAGAAAGTTCATAATCATGTTAGTGGGAGTTTAATTACAAAAGATGCTGTTTAGCAGAAAAAGGTTTCGTCCCACTGCAATTTTATCGAGAAAAATCATCAAAAATGTTACTACATTTAAGTACTTGGCAAGAAGTTGAAGCTTATTTACAGCAGTCAAAGGGAATTATTTTTCCTATTGGTTCCACAGAGCAACATGGGCCAACGGGGTTAATTGGTACTGATGCTATTTGTGCAGAAGCGATCGCTCGTGGTGTAGGTGAATCAACTCAAGCGATCGTTGGTCCTACAATCAATGTGGGGATGGCACTGCATCATACTGCATTTCCTGGCACAATCAGTCTGCGTCCCAGCACTTTAATTCAAGTAGTGCGAGATTATGTAACTTGTTTAGCCAAAGCTGGTTTTACCAAGTTCTACTTTATTAACGGACACGGCGGTAATATCGCCACCCTCAAAGCTGCTTTCTCAGAAACTTACGCTCACTTAGAAGATTTGCAGATTGCCAATGCTCAACGGGTACAATGTCAAGTGGCAAACTGGTTTATGTGCAGTTCTGTATATAAACTAGCTAAAGAATTATATGGGGATCAAGAAGGTTCTCATGCAACCCCAAGTGAAGTAGCCCTCACCCAGTACGTTTATCCAGAGGCGATTAAGCAAGCACCCCTCTCACCAGAAGTTGCAAGTGGACACAGGATTTATAGTGCAGCTGACTTTCGAGTGCGTTATCCAGATGGGCGCATGGGTTCAAATCCGGCTTTAGCAACGCCAGAACATGGTAAGCAATTTTATGATTTGGCGGTGAAAGAACTTAGCAATGGGTACTTAGAATTTGTGAACGCAGAATAAAACTCATGTAAAGACACTGTTAGAGATGCGAGTAAAATTGCGTCTCTATAAAAATGAATTTTGAATTACTCCTCACCATCCCCAACTACCAGGAGCGCCTTTGAATGGCCCAACGATATCATTAGTGACCCAACCGCCGTAGAAGTTACCCGGTTGTGGTTGTACCTTTTCGTCATTCACATAGCAGTTATCCATGATATGAGCGTAAAAAGCTACATAATCTTTCATGGATTCAAAGGCTGGTGTAGGGTTAGGGTAGAACCAAGCAGCATTTTGAACTTCTTTTTCACCAACGCCGATTGTATAGTAACCAGCGCGTCCCTTCCACTCGCAAAAGCTAGATTGCGGTGTTAGCCGCAGGTATTCCATTTTGATATCCGCAGGAGGGATGTAGTAAACGGGTGGATGACTAGTTTCTAAAACGCGCTTGGCGCTGTGAGTATCTGCAATTGTTTCCCCA
Organism: Chroococcales cyanobacterium; assembly: GCA_038249935.1. Classification (GTDB taxonomy): domain Bacteria; phylum Cyanobacteriota; class Cyanobacteriia; order Cyanobacteriales; family Nostocaceae; genus Nostoc. Next base: position 17,276 of record JBBSCU010000008.1, on the reverse strand, counting down.
TTAAAAATAATTTGGATATGTTTGTTTGTGTCCTCCAGACGAGGAGGACGGGGGTAATCCCAAACTGATTCTTGTCCGGGAGCAGGTTCGATACGTTGAGAATAAACCATTATGAAGAGTGCTGAGTTATGAGTGCTGAGTTATGAGTGCTGATGTAATTGGTGAAGTAGCTCTGAAGACGGGTTTCCCGTCGCAGGGGACTACTAAACCCGTTCGAGTCGGCACCTCTGAAAGAGAAGGTAAGAGCAACTCCCCTTATGGAGCCACTGAGGTTTTTTAACTCAGCACTCTTCATCGTACCTCTTTAAGAATATCAGCTTGCTTGGTAAACATCTCAGTGAATAGACTGAGTACAGTCCGTTCTTCGCGTATTTTTATGTTGGCACTAATTGACATACCTGATTGCAACTTGACGTCTTCACCCTTAATTACTAAGGATTGTTTATCCAATGAGATTTTTGCCGGAAATCTATAAAACTGATGTGTTTGATCTGGCGGTAATGCGTCTGAGCCTATTCCAGTTACTTCTCCTTTAATATCGCCAAACTCGCTGTAAGGAAAAGAGTCAATTCTGACATCTACCCTCATCTTTTTTCGGACAAAACCAATATCTTTGTTAGTGATGAAAACTTCAGCTATATAGTTGTCATTTGGAACAATTTCTAGCAGTTTTGTTGTTGGAGTGGCTACAAATCCAGGGTTTTTTGCTTGCAAATCGAAAACTGTTCCAGCTACAGGTGCACGAAGTTCTTGATATCTAACGTTTAACTGTGTTTGAGAGATTTTACTATTGACATCTGCCAAACGCTGTTCATTATCCAGCAAAACTTTCGTGAATTGGCTATCAATGTCGGCAATACGCTGTTTGTTATCGGATATCTTATCCAAAATGTTTTTATCAGAAACAGCCACCGTATTGCTTAACTCTTCCCCTCCTTTTTCTATATCAAACTGGAGACGTTTCTGTTCCTCACCTAGCTGTGCTATTTCCGCAGCGCGGTTTTGGACTTCTTGTTGCTGGTTGAGATACTGAAGTTGAGAAATGCCACCTTCTTCGGCTAATATCTTCAGCTTATCTAAAATTCCCTGTTGAATCGCTAAACTTGATTTACTATCTTCTAGCTTAATTTCATTTTGAGTAAGTTGTTTTTTGGTTTTTTCTACTTCCAATCGCGCCGCTGAAGAGCGAGAATCTAATTCTTTTTTGGCAACTCGTAGACGTTGTTGCTCATCAATTCCTAGTGCAGAATCTTCACCAGAATTTTTTAATTGAGTCCGTAAAAATTCATTTTCTCCTACTACCGCTGCCCGACTTTTGAGCAAAAAAGCAGTTTCTGGTGGCAAATTACCACGCAAATATAACAGTTCAGATCCAGTGGCGGTACTTGCACTCATCAATCGGCGATAAATCTGGTTTTCTTTAATTAATGCAATGCGAATCTGGTTCAAAGAATTTAACTCAGCAACAGGAGCTATGGAATCAAAAGTCAGTAGCAATTCTCCTGCCTTTACTGCTTGTCCATCTTTAACATAAACTTTTTTTACCACTCCACTAACAGGAGCCTGAACTTCTTTGATTGTTCCTTGCGGCTTTAATTGTCCTGTTGCTGGCACTACTTGCTCAATTTTTGCAAAATAAGCCCAAGTAATTCCAAAACAGGCTAACCCCATTAGTGTAACCATGATTGCCCGCGACCAAATTGGAGATTGGCGCAAAATAACGGCTTGCTCAAAGTCTTGAGTGTTTGAGTTAGTTAAAGGCTCTTGAGCAGCTTTCTGTTGTTTTGTAAGTACTCGTGAATCTTGCTTTACTCCATTTTTCTGATTGCCGTTTTTCTGATTCCCGTTGAGGTGATTCCCATTAAGTTGAGTCATAAGGATTTTGGATTTTAGATTTTAGATTTTAGATTTTTTGTAGGGTAGGCAATGTTTACCGATGCCGAAAACCTTTGCCCCCACCAATGACTAATTACAAGTTCACATCTTGTTGCTGATATAAGTAAAAATAATGACCTTTAGTAGCCATTAATTCTTGATGGCTACCTTGTTCTATAACCCTGCTATTATCCATTACAACAATCATGTCTGCATTACTCACAGTGTTCAAACGATGGGTAATAAAAAATACTGTGTCGCCCTTGAATGCTTTGGCTAAATTGAGACATATTTGCCGCTCTGTGGGATAATCTAATGCGCTCGTTGCTTCGTCTAAAACTAATAATTTTGGTCGTTGTAAAACAGAACGAGCGATCGCAATTCTTTGTCGTTGTCCACCCGAAAGTGCAGAACCCCGTTCTCCTACCCGTGTATTGTAACCGTTGGGCAAGCTCATTACAAACTCGTGGGCACACGCAACCTGAGCCGCTTCGATAATTTCTTCGGTTGTCGCATCAGGATTTGTTAGAGCAATATTTTCTTGAACGCTGCCGTCAAACAATAATGTCTCTTGAGGAACTACACCAATTTGTCGTCGTAGTGAATAAAGTTCCACTTTGGCAATATCATAACCATCAATCAAAATTCTGCCGGACTCAGTTTCGTAAAGTCTGAGCAGTAACTTCATCATCGTACTTTTACCAGACCCACTTTGGCCAACAATACCGATAAATTGACCTGGAGCAAATTCGAGGTTGACATTAGAAAGTTGCAGTGGGCCACTCGTGCCAAAGCGGAAGGAAACATTTTCGTATTTTACTGCTCCGGTGATCGTCGGTAGGGGTATATTGTAGCGGTCTGTTTCCCCTTCTTGTGGTGTATCAACAATATCGCTTAAACGCTCCAGAGACAACGCCGTTTCTTGGAAGCTTTGCCAGAGTTGAGCCAAACGCAATATTGGACTGGTGACGTAACCCGATATAATCCTAAAGGCAATTAATTCGCCTAAAGTTAATTCTCCTTGGAGGACGAGATAAGCTCCTACCCACAAAACTAGTAAGCTGCTGAGTTTGTTAAGAAAGTTACTGGTAGAGTTAGCGAGGGTAGAAGTCACAACTGTTTTAAAACCAGCAGCGACAAACCGAGCGTAACGTTCTTGCCAAGAAAAGCGCGATCGCAATTCGATATTTTGCGCTTTTACTGTTTGAATTCCTGACATCACCTCCACTAAATAAGATTGAGTTTCGGCGTTGCGTTCGGCTTTGGCACGTAACTGTCTGCTAATGGTGGGAGAAGCAATTAAAGTGATCACGATAAACACGGGAATCGTGCTTAAGCCTACTAAGGTGAGTTGCCAACTGTAAATTAGCATCACACCGATATAAACTACCGAGAAGAGAGCATCTAACCCCACTGTTAAGGCAGTACCGGTCAGAAATTGGCGGATATTTTCTAATTCGTTGATCCGAGTCGAAAGTTCACCTACCGGTCGGCGTTCAAAGTAGCGCAACGGTAGACGTAGTAAGTGGTCGATAATTTGCGACCCTAAACCCATATCGATCCGATTAGTGGTATCGACAAATAAGTAGGTTCGTAAGGTAGTCAACACTGCTTCAAACAGCCCGACTACTAATAGCAAAACCCCCAAAATATTTAAGGTGCCAATACTATTTTGGGTGATCACCTTGTCGATAATTAACTGGACGACTAGCGGGTTTGCCAACGCTGCCAACTGGACGAAAAAGGAAGCGATAAAGACCTCTATAAGAACTCGCTTATGGCGTGCCAAATAAGGTATGAACCACCGTAAACTAAAGCGCTCTTGGGGTGTTTCGTTGGTAGCACTCAGCAGCAATACCCTAACTTGGGGTGGAAAGTTGGTTGGATCAACATCTAATTGTTCAACCAATTGAGCGGGTTTGCAGCGCACAATTCCTTTGGATGGTACACCCACAACCATAGTGTTTGCATCTGCTGCATATAAAACGGCGAAACTATCACCATAGCGAATCAATGCTGGTACAGGAATGCGCGGTAGCGAAGCAGTTGGTAGCTCTACCAACTGCGCCTTGAGTCCGATTAACTCTGCCAGATAAGCAGTAACTTGAAACGATATACTACCCTGACGTTTGACTTGCTCAGTTAGGATGCGGCGAACCACCTCTCGACGAAACGGTATTCCTAAGTGTTTCGTGAGCATTTGGAAACAGGCGAAGGCTGTATTTAATTCTCCCTTACCGCTAAAAAACGGGTATTTCTGTTTTAGCGAACTCTTTGAGGTTTGGGGGGCTGTCTGTGTAACTACTTCGTCTGATGCGTAGGGGATATCTAATTCTTCTTTTTCTTCTGCGCGGTCTAATTTGGTGTCACTAACCACAAGTTCTATCTGATGACTATCTTCCAAGATCAAATCTGACGGATGTATACCAACCAACCGTGCGGGGTTTTGACCTATGACTTCGATCTTGTCTCTGTCATCGTCGGATTCTAGGCGATCGCCAGGTGATAAATTCGTGACTGTACCACCACCACTCACAAACCAGACGCTTTTGCTATCTAGTTGATTGAATGAAGTTTTTCCTGGAGGGAGGTATTGGACTCTCGCCTGTGGTAAGGCGTTTTCTGTCAGTTCTCGGAGATTTAAAGTAGCGATCGCTTGCTTTTGACAATAGGAACCGAGAATCTCAAAAACTTCGATCAAATAACTGCGGTTCTTACGAGATTCGGCAAATGCTGGGTATGAAGACAGAAAGTTGAAATACGCAGATGCACTCAAGGTTAAACATACTACTTCGGTGGAGGCGATCGCTGTTTCACAGGCGACATCGCGCAACAAACCAATTTCGCCGATAATTTCCCCTGGTTGTAGTAATTTTAGGGTGATTGGCATTTGCGTCTGGGGTTCGTATCCCAACAGGCGCACTTGTCCCTCATAAATTATGGTGATCCGGTCTGGGAGACTTTCTTTACCGATAATTTTCTGACCTACGCGGTAGCGCCAGGCTTGGAGTTGTTCTGATAGATTAGCGATCGCCTCATCTGGTAATTGCTCAAACCCTTGTAGGGTGGTAAGAAATTCGAGAAAAGTGTTCTTAATATAAGTCATATCAAACAAGTTGGAAGCTAAAAGTGAGGAATCAAGTTATCAGTTAATTAAGCAGTATCTCTTTTACTAACAGCAGCAGTATTTGGTGTTATGCAATCAAGGACAAGACTTCTATAGTATTTAGTGTACCTAGATATGTAAAGCCATTGAGGAACTTTATGTCTAATTATATACTTATATTTTGATCAGTATAATTACCCCTGTTATGGATTTTTCAAAACAAAAAAATAGATTGAGGACAAGTTATCACTTGGTTTACGCCACATAATTTATACAAGTTTAAAATCAATATTTAGTATCGCAAGTATGCAAGATGGATACTCATCATCAAACCAAGGTGCAAAAACGCAGTTGTTAAAATTAGAGTTGCATATTTTAATTTATGGTAATCAACATGAAACTATCACAAATGCTTTCCTAAGTAAATACCCTAATTAAAAATTATGTAGTAAAAAAAACTTTAAATTTCTCGAATTATTTTTACAAATTCTTGAATATAGGGGTTGACAGTGTAACTTATGGCGAAAGACAATGAGCTTTCCTTGTTAAACAGCACCATGCCCGACTTATGAAGAAATTCTCTATCACTTTTTTGCTAGCTTAATTTAATAAAAATTAACTGTAAAAGTAATATTGAAGGTTTTTTGTTACCGGAGACGAATCAATTATTAAATTTATAAGAGAAAGACAATAACTGCCTTCAGTAAATTTACTAATTTAATATTGAGTTCATCTAGTTGCCATGTATAAAACAATCCCATTCCGCAACCGGGATGAGATTGTTAAATTTTGTTCCCCTTGATATTGACCTTGCAGACCTGTACCCAAAGTTACTTGTTGCTTTGTTGTCTGAATCGTCACAACCAAATTTTGGAAGTTCAGAGAAAATCCTTGAACTTCGTTATTTTTAGCTAAACTACGACAATTGTCCTCAGTAATTTTACTGGCTTGATTATTTAGTTAATTTAATAGATCAGCATAAAAAAAACCCAACCAATTTGTTAATAGTTGGGGAATGGGGATTAGGGGGACAGTTAAGACAAGGAAAATAACCCAATGACAAATGACCTTAAATTATGCAGAAACCAAACGGCGTAAAGATTCAGCACGGCGTTTAGCGGTAGAGTTATTTGGATCAAATTTGAGTGCTTCTTCGTAAGTTTGTAATGCCTGAGAAGTTAATTTTTTTTTCTCGTAAGCATGACCGAGATTATTCAATCCTGTCACGTAGTCTGGTTTAGATTTGAGAGCTTCTTTATACTGACGAATCGCTAAGTCATATTGGTCTTGGGTAAAATAAACATAGCCAAGTCCGTTATAAATGGGGGCGATATTTTCTTCTCCCTCTTCTTGGGCAGATTTGAGAGCTTTTTGAAACAGTCCGATCGCTTGAGAATACAGTTTTTTTTCTGAATAAATACTGGCTAACTCATAATATTCTTGAGTCGTACCCTTTTCTTTGTCTAACTTCTTTCGCAATCTTCCAAAAGAGCCTTCAATCTTGCGAGTTTTGAAAATCTGGCGAAAAACACCCACAGCAACAACTGTGAGTATACCCACCAAGATTGAGAGATAAACAACGACTAGATTATTATCCATTACCTGCAAATACAAATATTAAAAGTTGCTTCTCTATCTATTATCAGTTGTCTTTTGTTATTCACTAATAACAAACTTACGGTAAACCCCAATATTGAGTACGTTGTTGGAGCCAACCTTCTGCTATGTAACGAGCGATCGCTTCATTTACATTTCGTCTTAACTCATCGTACTGCAATCCCTTGGGCATTACTACAGATAAGGGTTCAGTTGATAGCTTGATTGGCAATAGCCGATATTGGGGATATTGTTGCACCCAACCGCTCAGAACGCTAGCATCTGCGGCAAAGGCTACGGCGGCACTACTTTCTATTTGCTCTCGCGCTTCTTCATAGGAATCCACTCCTACTAACTCGGCGTTTGGCAGATAATACCGCACTTTAGCAATGGTGCTGGAGTTATTCAATACGGCAATTTTTTGTTTTGCCAAATTACTTAACTTTTGTACAGAGGCATCTTTTGTAACTAATACAGTGCTATCCAAGTAGTAGGGAACACTGAAATTAACTATGCGGGTGCGTGAAGAAGTTGCTGTCACCCTAGCGATCGCCAAATCAACTTTTTTGTCTAAGACTACAGATAAGCGATCGCGATTCGCTACGGGTTGAAATTTGACAGCCTCAGCTTTACCAACCAAATCAACTGCTAATCGCTGCGCCAAGTCAATTTCTAAGCCTTGTAAGTTGCCTTTAGCATCTTTAAATCCCAAGGGACGTAAGTTATCTTTAACTGCAACAGTTAAATAGCCCCGCCGCTGAATTTCTGGCATTTCGGCGGCAGATGCACTCAATCCCGTTCCCACAAGGGAAAAGCAAAAAAAGATGGCGGATAATACCAGATGTAACTGAGTAATTACTTGCCATTTGTTACATCTGTTATACATCCCTTGCCACCTTTATCCTTTAGCTTGAGTTGCCAATTCAGCAACTTTGCTGAAGCTAGCTGGATCGAGGACTGCCAATTGCGCCAACATCTTGCGATTGAGTTGGATATCAGCTTTTTTCAAATTGCCGATCAACTGGCTGTAACTCAAGCCGTGTTGCCTTGCAGCAGCATTGATGCGGGTGATCCAAAGGCGGCGAAAATCGCGCTTTTTCTTTTTGCGATCGCGGTAGGCACTGCGTAGCGCCTTCATTACTTGTTGGTTGGCGGTTCTAAACAGGGTTGAATGAGAACCACGAAAACCTTTCGCTAATTTGAGAATTTTATTGCGGCGCTTCCGAGCTACATTACCGCGTTTTACCCGTGTCATAACTTATTTCCTGAGGACTTACAAATATGGGAGCATCAAGCGCACGTTAAGTTCATCGCGTTCATGTACAAGTGTACTCTGACGCATACTACGCTTTTTGTTAGAAGACTTGTGTTCTAAAAGGTGGCTTTTGAAAGCTTTACGACGGACGATTTTGCCGGTACCAGTGGCACGGAATCGCTTCGCTGCGGCTTTACGAGTCTTTAGTTTAGGCATGGTCTAGCTTTGATTCGACACGATCCATTATTATATACTATTAAAATGGCTATTTAAGATTTGACTTGTGTGATTTTTAAATGAGCTATTGCTATACCAAAAGGTTTTAGGTATAAGACAATACAGTTCAGTTCAGCAATTTTTTTCTTTCTTCTCTCTGTGTCCTCTGCGCTTAAATCTAGCTTAGAACTGATTAGGCTGTTTTAAAGAATCGAATAATTTCACGCACATGATCGAGAAATTGCCCGTCAGTGGAAAGTTGCGCGATCGCAGTTCGTGCTTCTCTCCCCAAACGCTCATGTTCAGTTTGATTTGTCGCCCGTAATTCCTCTAAATTTGCCGCCATTCGAGCTAAATCTCGGCGAGTTTCTTCGGCAAAGCGTTGTTGAGTTGCTGGCAATGAATAGGGTTGTTCTGGGTTGAGTTGATCCTCTAAAGACTGGATTTTTTGTTCCAAATTGGAGAAGCGATCGCGCAGTTCAAAAATATCTTCGCGGGGATATTTCCATTCTTGGCGAATCATCGCTAACCGCGCATATAAATACTCGTAAGCCCGAATCGCTGGACGTAAAATAGTTAATAGTAAAGCTGCACCGGAACTGATATATCCCACCGTACTAATACCAGTAGCAGCAAGGGTATAAAGACCAACGGTTGAGAATAAGTGTAAAGCAATGGCAACCCAGAGCGATCGCTTTGCCAAAAGTGTAACGTACTTCACTTGTTTCTCATCAACTGGAATTCCTTTCTCAGTTGATTGTGCTGCTTCTGCTAAGACTTCTTTAGCTTGAAAATGCACATTCCACGGGACGGTAACAATTACCAACAGCCACCAAAAACTTGCACCACCAATCACCCAATCGAGAAAATTACCAGCAGGTATGTGCAACCATTGCAATAAGCCAAAAGCCGCTAGTACGACAACTACAATTCCAGTAATAGAACTGATGAAAAAGTTAATATACATCTTGCCTTGTCTTTGGTGAAATTATTACTTAGATCATGACTGTATCCCAGCAGTTATACTGAAATGGTTGTGATGGTTTTTCTAGTTGCACATATTAGCTTTGGGATGAGATAGCCACGCCAAATTGATTTGCTATCCTTTTGGGGAAAGTAGGAACGCCAAATGCTTGTGATGGTTTTTATAGTTGCACGTAGCAATTACTGGATAAGATAGCTACGCCAAATTGGTTGAGTATCTTTGCTACTCTTCTGCGGAAGTAGCGATCGCCAAGTTTTACCTTCTTGCTGAATTTGCAAGTAAACGTCAAACGGTTTTTTCGGTTGTGTCAAGCGTCTTTTTGGTAACTTAACAATCAAGTCGTAGGTTCCGCGAACATGGAAAGCTGGTAAATTTTCAATCGTTAGAGGTTGTTCCTCGGTAATTGATAGCCGCTTGATTTCAAATCCTTGAAAATCTAGATCCAACTGTTGACTAAGCTTTTGTTGAGTTTGTTCTAGCCCAAGTGCGATCGCTTTCTGCACTAAATCTCTAGTCGGTAGCAGTCCAATACTGCCACAAGCTGTTACTAGCAATAGCAATATTGCTGTCAGAACTAACCGCACCATGTTATTCCTAATATTCCACTGATCAGCGATAGTATAACTGTAGATTGTCTCAATTTTCTCATCTACCATGCCAAAACAGTCTATAGGTCTTGATAACCAACTCTACAATTATCTTTTATCCGTTTCACTGCGGGAACCGGAGATTCTTTTAAAGTTACGCCAAGAAACCGCCAGCCATCCCCGGAGTGGAATGCAGATTTCACCAGAACAAGGGCAGTTTATGAGTCTTTTGGTACAGTTAATTGGAGCGAAGAAAACCCTGGAAGTTGGAGTGTTTACGGGTTATAGCTCCCTTTCTGTAGCTTTGGCACTACCGGCTGATGGTCAAATTATCGCTTGTGATGTAAGTGAAGAATTTACTGCGATCGCCCGGCAGTATTGGCAGCAAGCCGGGGTTGTCGATAAAATCGATTTACGATTGGCACCAGCCTTGGAAACTTTAGATCAGCTATTGGCAACTGAACAAGGCGAGACATTTGATTTTGCTTTTATTGATGCCGATAAAGAAAATTATGACGGATATTATGAGCGATCGCTGCAATTGGTGCGTCCGGGTGGATTAATTGCTATTGATAACGTTTTATGGTCAGGACAAGTTGCTAATCCGCAAATTCAAGATGCAAGTACCCAAGCAATTCGTGCACTCAATGAAAAGTTACGTTATGACGAACGGGTAACGCTCTCCCTAGTCCCCATTGCAGATGGACTAACTTTAGCTATCAAGCGACGTTAATCCAGTTTGACTCAAACTTAGTACCCCATTTAATTACTTTCTAACGAATTCTCTGCGTGCCTCTGCGCTTCCCTCTGCGCTCCTTTGCGTTTAAATTTCAACCCTCAATTCTCCACGATTTTACAAAAAGCTGTACTTAGCATTAATATCAACCCCTGATAAAAAAGAGACGCGATTAATCGCGTCTCTTCCAATGCTTAGAAGTTGTAGCCAAGTCCGAGTAGCAATCCTACATCAGTGTTATCCATAAAAGCAGCATTTACGGCACCTGTCACCGTAAATCGAGAACCTATAGGAACATCCACACCACCAGTTAGGAGTAATCCAAAATCAGTATCGACATTAGCTTCAATCGCTACGCCAGCACCTAAATAAGGAGATATACTGAAGGTTTGCTCACCCACCGAACCTGCTCTGCGTGTATTGAAATCAAAAGTCAAGGGAACCAGAAATATTGTATCGTCCCCAAAGATCACCGATGGTCGCACTGATATAAAGTTTGTCAGACCAATTTTGCTAATCACGGCAAAGTTACCGTCGCTCAGAGCTGTATCGTTGCCGCTCAAACCAATATTACCAGCACCTCCAATGTAGCTTCTGCCACCACGAGTAGCTCTACCTGGCGTAACATCAGGCGTTGTACCATTTGTGGTTCCTGTTGTTGGCTGATTTAACTGACTAATATTAATATCGGGCGGGATCAGGACTTGGTTAATTGCATGGATAACACCATTGCTAGCTTTCACGTCCGCCTGGATAACTCTGGCACTATTCACCGAGACTTGATTATTAGCGGAATCGATTCGAATATTTACAGGTCTTTCTTCGACAGTTTTCAGTTCCCCATTCGTGAGTTGACCAGAAGTTACTGCACCAGGAACCACATGGTATGTCAAAATCTTAACTAATGCTTCTCTGTTCTCTGGTTGCTGTAATTGCTGTAAGGTAGCAGCAGGCAAAGCCGCAAATGCGTCATTAGTGGGAGCGAAAACTGTATAAGGCCCAGCCTGTTGCAGAGTGTCTACTAGACCGGCTGTCTTTAATAATGAAGTCAGAGTTGTAAAAGAATTACTGGATGCAGCCAGAGAAACAATGTCAGTGCCAGTTTGAGTTCCGCCGACAATATACTGAGTAGCTGGAAGATTGCTAGCAATGGGTTGCAACTGTCCTTGCTTCACTAAGGCTTGATATAAAAGTGCTGCTGCTTCAGCACGAGTCAAAGATTGTTGCGGATTAAGTTGTTTTACATCTGGATAATTGACAACAATATTAGATTGTGTTGCTGTTGTCACACTACTAACGGCATAGTTCGGGATAGCTGAAGCGTCGGTATAGTAGGTGCTAAGGTCAGTACTTGTTCCAGTACTGCTACTAGTTAAACCTAAACCATTTGTTAAAGCAACGATCGCCTGTACTTTGGGTATTTGTTGACTTGGCGAAAACACGTTTCCAGGATAGCCTGCCAAAAATCCAGTTTCGTAAGCGAACTGAATTGCAGAGGTTGCCCAGTAGCCAGCCGGAACATCTTTAAATCCACCAGAACTTAATTGCCGAATTCGGTTTTGGTTTCTGAAAGCTTTTTGAATTAGGGCGGCAAATTCAGCACGAGTCACAGATTGATTCGGCTTAAAAGTACCATCAGGAAAGCCGGTAATCACGTTATTATCAGCTAAAACTTGAATGAAGGGACGCGCCCAATAATCTGAGGAAACATCAGACAAGTTAACTGTTGAAGTAGGCGATGGAGTGGTAGTTGGAACAGTATTTTGAGATGAGGCTGGGGCAGAAATCACCATAGGAGTTACTGTAGCAGCGGTCATTCCCAGAACTAGCAAAATGCTCCTTGCTGATGACCAACGAAATAAACTAGACATGAAATTATCCTCCAAAAAAATTAAAGCGATTTCTCAAATTCTTTGATTGATTATTGGCAAACACTGGATAGGAGGTTAAATTCTCACAAATATCCAGATGATTGTTCAGCTTGCTTCGTCAATCAAACCACGAATACAATTTGTCAAGCTTTATCCATGATCATACTTATTGCTTTTTAACAAAAGAAAATATGTATTGACAAGATCATTATTAATGATAATCTTTTATCCAAATTACACAACTAACTAATGGTGAGATTATAAGGGAAAACTCTCACTCTTTAGATAGTTGTCTATAATCGTAAATTTGAAAATGCTAGACTGTAAATCAGCGATCGCAATCAAAAATTTCGAGCATGATTAATCAAACTGAACGTCTGGCATAGCTAACCTTATCCTGCACCCGTTGATCATAATCTACAGTATCACTGCTTTTTGAGCCTCGTATTTAAGAAGAAGTCCCATGATACCTTGCTCTGCAAAGATTTGTTTCCACTTCCTAATAAAGCCAACTGAGACTTGTAAAACATCACGAAGGGGAATATTAATGGAGAGTCATGATTTCAAAATGATGAGTTAAGAATTGAATATAACTCTTATAGCGGTTCCCATTCAGATGCGGTACAACGTTATATCCCAAGGTGTAGGGGCACGGCATGCCGTCCCCCTACGGGTGTACTCTGCAATTCCTAAGTTTTATTCACCGGTAATCGAGAGTTCATTAACCCAGATTTTCGGGCAAACTCCCCCTGGTGTTAACTCCACCTCTTTTTCTACATAAATAATTGATTTTAAGAGTTCTAAGAAATCGCCAGCAACTGTTGCTGACTCAATACTCGTCCTAACACCCTTATTAACTAACCAACCATCAAACGGCAAAGAAAACGAACCTTGCAGAGATTTAACTCCTGCATGGAGAGCTTGTAAGTCATCGATAAAAATCACATTTTCAGCAGTATCTAAGCTTAACTCCTGCTCAGGAGTTGCTGTTGTAAAAACGTGATAAAAATTGGGACTAACGCTAACTTTTGCACCAATACTGGCATTACCTGTTGGCTCGGTATTTAACCTTTTAGCAGTACCTGCACTGTGGAGAAAGCTTGTTAAAACACCATTTTCAATCAGCGAAATCTGACGAGTAGGAGTTCCTTCACCATCAAAAGTTTCTGCACCAACGTTAGCCGGGTGCAGTGCATCATCAAAAACTGAAAGTAAAGGGGAAGCAATTTGCTTCCCTAAATCATCAGCAGTAGATAAGCTTTGATTGTCCAAAATACTTTGGGCATTGAACAAGTTAGAAAAACTACCCAACAGACTTAAGAAAGCTTCTGCTGAGAAAACAACTCGATATTTACCAGTTTTGATTTTGTCATAATTCAAGTGGCTGATAGTTTTATCAGCAGTTTCTTTGATGCAACCATTAATGTCTAGTTTATTTAAACTTTGGTTAATTCTAAAAGCACCTGCACCGCGAGGTTTTTTTCCTTCTTCCTCAGTTTTACTGTAAAGATAAACTGATGCTAAAGAGTGAGATTCAGTTCTCACTGCACCGTCGCTATTTAGATAAAACCTGTCAATATCTCTTTGCGATAATCCATTGTAAGGCACACCTTTAATTGCTGGATGAGCTGCCAGTAATTCTTTTTCAGCTATCAACAATCTTTCTATGAGTTCAGCAATGGGTGCTTGGGATGCCTTATCCTGAGGTTTATTTGGAATAGGAACAGTAGCTTCTGGACTAAAATCAGGAACATTTTCCTTAACCCCAAAGAAACTGGCTTCATAGGCAGTTTTCAAAGCTAATTCCAGTCCCTTAGCATCTACATCTGTGGTGCTGGTGACACCCATTGTATTATCTTCATTCCAGACACGAACAGTAACACCAGAGCGATTTGAGGCTTTAACTTGTTTTGGCTCACCTTGGTCTACTTGGACGCTGGTATCATCTACGGTTGAGCCATAAATGTCAAATTTCTTAATACCAAGCTTATTAGCATTATCCTTGGCAGAATTTGCAATTTCATTGATATTCGGCATAGTCAATTTTGGATTTGGGATTGTAGATTTTGCGGAAAGTCTAAGCGCCGGAAAACAGCGCTCAGAACTTTCCAAGACGGATTGGAAGCGATTCTATTTTGAATATTAGATTTTGGATTTTGGGTGTTAAGCTTGCTGATTTACAATCCAAAATCTAAAATTCTTATCGTCCACCTACGGTAATAGAATCAACCTTGATGTGGGGTTGTCCTACTGTGGTGTAAATACTGCCACTCACCGAGCCACAAAAACCTGGTGCAATTTCCAAATCTTGGGAACACATAGAAATTTTATTCATAATTTCCTTAGCTTCACCGATAAGAATTGCTCCCTTTAACGGTTTGGTGATTTTACCATTTTCAATCAAATAAGCTTCATCAACACTAAAGTTAAATTGACCTGTAGCGCCAACACTACCACCACCCATCTTTTTACAGTAAATACCTTTATCAATAGAGGCAAATAATTCATCAATGGTGTATTCGCCAGAATCAATATAAGTATTACGCATCCGGCTAGCAGCAGCAAAGGTATAGTTTTGGCGGCGTCCACTTCCAGTTCTGGGGTGTCCGGTGCGTGAGGAACCTGTTCTATCTGCTAAGAAGTTTTTGAGAACGCCTTTTTCAATTAATAAGGTTCTTTGAGCAGGCATACCTTCGTCATCCATGTCAATAGTCCCGAAGGCATTTTCAGAGCGTCCTTCATCCCAGGCTGTCAAACTTTCGTGGGCAATTTTTTCGCCTTTTTTGTCAGCAAAGGGAGAGGTATTGCGTTCAATTTGAGTGGTTTCTAGCAGGTGTCCACAGGCTTCATGGAAGATTACGCCGCCAAAGTGATTGGCCATAATAATCGGGTAAGTACCTGATTCCACGTAATCTGCGTAGAGCATTTTTCCAGCAGATTCTGCTAATTTCTCGGCGGCTTGTTGAGAATCCCAAGTTCTTAAGAAGTTGGCATCGCTAGTGTTACCAGCGCGATCGCCAATTGAGGTACGATTAGCACCATCAGCACATAAAAGGTTAAATCCTACTGATTGGGTGAGACGAATGTCACGGGCAAAAGTCCCATCACTAGCAGCGATTAAAACTTCTTGCCAATCCCGGAAATAGGTAGCGCGGCGCGATTGGATGTGGCTAGCTTTTTGCTTCAGGTGGGCAGTACCATCAAGAAGGAGTTCTCCCATTTCTCGGATGGAGCTACACACTGGTAGCCATGAATCTTTGCCTCTTTTGGTGGCGTAATCTCTCAGTAATTCCAGGTTAATTTCTGGGATGAAAGCTTTAGGAGTAGGTAGTTGCAATCCCAGGATAGAAAGACCTTTTTCTAAGGCTGCTTTCAAACCGGAAAATGAAAGGTCATTGGTGCTAACGTAGCAATCGGCTTTACCGCGAAACACTCTGACTCCCGCGCCTGTAGATAGACTGGGTGAAATACTAGTGATGGAGTCATCTTCTGCAAGACAACTAATATAGTTGCGACGTTCTAAAAATAATTCGATGAAGTCAGCACCGGCCGCGCGTCCTAGTCCCAGGAGGGTAGCCAAGGGGGCTTCCCAGGTTTCATCGAAACGCTCTAGTGTAGAGGAATATTGGAGGGTGGGAAGTTGATTCGAGAGAAGTAGCGTACTTGTAAGCATGGGTAGCCTCGTCTGCTGGCGTAATTCAGAGATTTGACTGAAAAATCCTGGTTTGTTCACTCTAGCAAATTTACTCTACTCGTAGCTTGACAGCTTTAGCACAAGTCGCGCTCGGACAAGTTGAACTGGCTTACCTCCTGCTT
This sequence comes from Chroococcales cyanobacterium, assembly GCA_038249935.1. Lineage (GTDB taxonomy): Bacteria > Cyanobacteriota > Cyanobacteriia > Cyanobacteriales > Nostocaceae > Nostoc. Next base: position 1,233 of record JBBSCU010000008.1, on the reverse strand, counting down.
TTTCAGGGTAAATCTGAGAAATCAGAATCGCAGTCAGGCGATCGCTAAAGTTAAAACAAGTAAAGACCTTGAGGTAAGATAGAAAACAAGGTTCTGCAAGTATTTGAATTAACTATTACTCACATCAATTCATAAAATAAGTGTGGATTGCAATAGCTATTACTCTATTTGGTTTAAAATATTTATTGCCATATCGTCCCAAGTATAATCTCGTAATTCTTGCGAAAGAGAAGATACTAATTTGCTGTAATAATCTTGATGGCACCACCACTTTTGTAGTCGCCCTGCCAAATCAATAGCATTCTCAGGATTAGGGATTAACAAGTCTTGTAACTGTGACGGATAGCGTTCTGCAATTCCAGAATTAGCACTAACTATAGCTGGTAAACCACAACATAAGGCTTCATGTACCCCTAAACCATAAGCTTCATAGCGAGTCGGAGCAACCACGCAATCAGCCGCCCGCAACAAATCTGGGACATCAGAACGAAAACCCAAGAACTGAATGCTGGAAATACCTGCCATATCTGCACGACGTTGCCATAGTGGTAGTTCTGCACCAACCCCAATCACTACCAAGTTAGCATCCCAGTCTGGGGATGCACATAACTGTTGCCAAGCTGCAAAAAGTGTATCGAATCCTTTGCGGCGATCGCCTAAAGCACCAATAAATACTACAATCGGTTTGTCTTGCGACCATCCTAACTGATAACGCAATTCAGTTTGTTGTTGAGGGGTTGCTGGATAAAAGATTTGCGGGTCAATGCCATAGTAGATTCTATAAAGCCGCTGTTGGGGAATGCCTAATTTCTCGATCAAATGTTGTTTTGTTCTATCTGAATTGACCAAAATTATCCGCGCTGATTTTAGGGCTAGGTTTTCTGCGGTTAGAAACATTTGACGAGAAACCAACCCCTTGAACTTACGCAGCAATCCTGCTTGATACTCAGGTTGATAAGCTGCATGAACGTAATGCACCCAATTAACATCTCCCCATTGGCAGTTACCTCCATTAACCAGCACCCTAGCCCTAGCCGCAGCCAGACGCTGCGCTTGAAAGCGTCCTACCCAGTTGAGCAAAGGATTGCTAAGTAGATAAGACTGGGCTACTTTTGGCACCCGATGAAATTTAACATTGGGATAAGCTAACAACTCACTCGCTACTCGATGAGCTACTAGATGTACCTGTTGCCCTTGTCTCGCTAGGTAGTCAGCCAAAGCAAAATTAGCTCT
>JBBSCU010000007.1:0-45469 GCA_038249935.1 Chroococcales cyanobacterium | reverse complement strand
TAGAGTAATGCTAAATTGTTCAAGCTACCAGCGACATCAGGATGGTCGCCATTAAACAGCCGCTTTGTCATCTCCAAGGCTTGGGTGCAGAGGGGTTCGGCTTTGCTGTACTCCCCAAGGCTATTGTAGAGGAATGCTAAATTGTTCAAGCTAGTAGCGACATTGGGATGGTCGCCATTAAACAGCCGCTTTGTCATCTCCAAGGCTTGGGTGTAGAGGGGTTCGGCTTTGCTGTTCTGCCCAAGGCTATTGTAGAGTAATGCTAAATTGTTCAAGCTACCAGCGACATTGGGATGGTCGCCATTAAACAGAGCTTTGCAAACATCTACGCATTCTTCATGCCAGGGTTCTGCTAATTTATATAATCCTTGTCCTTTGTAAAATCTTTGTATCCTCACAAATACCAAAATTACTTGATCATTGGGGACTGATGCTGGAGAAATTATCTGTCCCTCTCTTGCTTGCTTTATCTCTGCAATTAAACGGTTTCCCAGGTCTTCGAGATGGGGAACGACATCTTTGATGCTTTCAATCTGCTCAGAAGTTGGTGAATTGGGAAGTATTTGGGCAAAGGTTATCATGGCGGTGGCAAAGATTGTTTCTAAAACTAATTTGGTTTCACCAGAGGCCGTTAACTGCTCTTGCAAAAACCACCGCACTAAGGCATGAATTTTATAACATCCTGCTCTTTCTTCTACCAGTTGCAGCAAATTGCGCCCGTAAAGTTGCTTTTTAGCTTCATTTAATTCATTTTCTGACCAAGTTAGCTGTCTTTCTTCCTGATTTTCTGCTTCCCCTCCATCTATCGCCACCCAAAGAACCAAATCCCAAAGAATCAGTACAGGAGAAAATAAACTCAACAATTTTCCTAGTTGTTGCGCCAGTGGGTCAAGTTCTGACCAAGTTAAAGCAAAGGCGGCTTTGACTCCCAGTTGAGTTGAGTTGAGAGTTTCCCGGTCTTGTAAGGCTGATTCTGCTAATTTACGTTCTTGCAATCGCCCAAACATCATCTCTAAAGATATTTCCGGGTCGCGTACCAAATAACCTGCAACTAACTCTATCCCCAAGGGCAAATATTCCAGACATTCACATATTTTTGTTGCGGCTTGTGGTTGGTTTTCAACTCGCTTATCTTTTATCCCCAACAGTCGTTTTAACAGTTCTAAGGCTTTCCCTGGTTCTTTTTGGGGTGAGAGAACATCTAAGGGAATCTCTTGAATAAAATTCGGGTCTAAATTTCGCAGTCGAGTAGTAATTAAGACTCGGAAGCGGTTATCCTTGGGTACAACTTCGCGGAGGTTAGCTAAGTCAGTTACGTCATCAAAGACGATTAAAATAGGCAAGGCGGAGTTAGGATATTTAGACCAACACCAAGCGACTTGTTCTTTAAGGCTTAAAACTCTTCCTAATTCTTGGGGAATCTCAAAACCTAACTGCAACCGGAAAAACTCTAAAACTTCGGCGGCGAGATTGGTTTCTCTGTCGTTAAACCAGGCGATTCCCCCATAATCTTCTTGATATCGTCTCGCGTATTGGGTGGCTAATTCAGTTTTGCCTACGCCTCCCATTCCCGCTATTGCTACATAGTCTCTGCGCTGCAAGTCTTCATGCAGCATTGTCAGTTCTGTTTCTCGCCCGACGAAATGGAGGGAACCGCGATAGGGAATATATTTTGTGGGAGTTAGCTGTTTCTGCCCGTTAATAATTTGAGTGCCAATGTTAACTTGAGCGCCAGGGGCAGCAAAAGCACCAATTTTTTCGGCAAACTTTCCAGAGTCTTCAGGCATACATAGTTAAATCTTGCTGTTTACGAGAATTGAAAGACCTCTCTCCAAACCTCTCTCCGAGGCGGAGAGAGGCTTTGAATCTTACTCCCCTTCCCTTGTAGGGAAGGGGCTGGGGGTTAGGTAACACTGATAATTTAAAAAGACATATTTTCAATATTTCCTGTCCCTCCTGGCATTACTACCTGACCAATTTTGTCTGCCAACTTTTCTAGGTTAGGCATAGCTAGAATTTCAGCAAGTTTAGGATTTGGCTCTGCTTTAGCTGCGGCGGCTAACTCCTGTGCAGCTTGAGCCACTTCAGGATTAGCTTGAGCAGCCGATTCCACTTCTAGTACAGCTTTGCCATAATCGATCGCTTGTTCTGGTGCTTTCTCTATAGCAGCTACAGTATAAGGAGAATGTTTTTTAAGCGTAACGAGAAACTTGTCAGTCTTATCCCATAAAGCTTTGCCTACCTGTTCGCCAGTTTTTTCTAAGGCTTTGGTAGCAATTATAGTGCCGATCGCGATCGCCGCAGTAGTTAAAGGTTCCATCTGCTATTTTGACTATGTGTATCCTATTTACTTATTAACACACCGCTTTGGTTCTAAATTCCGTAACTAAGTCCCGCTAATAAAAATTGGTGCGAAATTCCAATTTCATCAACAAACCGAGCCGTTTCATCAACAAACCGCTCCGTTTCATCAACAAACTGATCCGTTTCATCAACAAACTGATCCGTTTCATCAACAAATCGAGCCGTTTCATCAACAAACGGCTCCGTTTCATCAACAACGCTATTATTTTGCGCTAAACACTGACTTCACTATTATATTAAATACTAAACTATGAGGATTATACTGCACTCCAATGTAGCTTTAGTGAGTCAAACTAGCTCTAAAGCCATTTCACGAAAACCTTGATACACATAGATTTCTCGTAAGGGCATGGCATTGCCATGCCCCTACCAACGTATTTGTATCATTATTAAAGTGAAATAGTATAAAGCAAAACGATTGGAATACATTTATGTCTCGCCAAAAACTTACATACCGCGTTTTAGAAAAAGCTGAATTGAGAGCAGCTGGACTTGCAGCAATTGATCCCAAAATGGATTTTGGGGATGCTCGCAACTTGCAAAATATGCTCCAAATAATTGAGCAATATCGTAGCAAGATCACTACTTATAATACTGCTCTAACCGTTATTGACTCTGCTAAAACGGAGATGGAACTATTGAGCAAAATTTTAGGTGATCTCAGTGAGAAGATGCTGATTGGAGTTTCTTTTAGATACGGCAAAGATAGTAGTGAATATGAAATGGCGGGTGCTGTTCGTAAAAGCGATCGCATCCGTAAAAGCACGGCAACTCGCTTAAAAGCGGTGACAGAAGAAACATCTGATGAGAACCCTAAAATCGTATAGTCTTATTCGTTTTTAAAGTCCACGGTAAGACTACAACATTGTTCATTAGTATTTTTCTTTAGTCCGCACAGGCGGACTTTGTTTGTGTAGCCGATTTATTGTTCACTCCCCAATACGCTTGGGTTAAGATCCCCCCGCCTCCGGCGACCCCCTTAAAAAGGGGGTAAAAGAGATATTAGCCCCCCTTTTTAAGGGGGTTGGGGGGATCTCCAAACACTAAATATCACCAACCCAAGCGCATTGTTCACTCCCTACTCTCTATTTTTTCCAAGGTAGTTTGACTGTAAACCGACTACCTCTACCTAACTGACTTTCGGCATGGACGGTACCACCATGCAACTCTACAATTCTTTGCACCATCACTAATCCTAAACCAGTACCTACGGAGCGACGGGTGTATGAATTTTCAACCTGCACAAAAGGTTGAAATAATTTGAAAAGGTCATCGGAAAGCATACCAATACCCGTATCTACCACACTAAAAAAGATATATTCGTTTGTAGAATTTGGCTGAACTTCAATCCAGACTTTCCCTGCGTCTGAAGTAAACTTAACAGCGTTGCTCAACAAGTTAATGAATGCTTGACGGATGCGGCGTTCATCGACTTGGATGGGTTCGAGTCCTTCAGGTACTTGTACACTTAGCTGGATATTTTTCTGCAATGCCAAATATTTTACAAAGCTGAGGCTGGAGTCACATAAGCCTCGAATAGATGTAGGAGCTAGTTGCAATTCTATTTTGCTGGATTCGATTTTGGTCAAGTCGAGGATATTGTTGATTAGTTCCAGTAGATGCTTACTGTTAGATTCCAGGCTATTTATTGACTGGCGGTGTTCTTCGCTGAGAGATTCGCAGACTTCATCTTGAAATGTTTTTGTAATCCCCAAAATGGAATTGAGCGGAGTTGTCAATTCATCGGTGATGTTTGCTAAAAAGGTACTTTTGGCACGATTTGCCACATTAGCAGTTTCTTTAGCCTCACGCAGAGCGGATTCTGCCTGTTTGCGATCGCATACTTCTAAACTCAACGCGACAAATTCAGCAATTGAGCTAACAAAGTTTTGCTCAATCAGTTCCCATTTACGGGGAATATTAACCTGTTCATGCAGTACTATTCCGATCATTTTGCCCCCAACCCAAATGGGGACTGCAATTAGGGATACTATATTTTCCGGTTGTAGTAGGTTATCCCATAATTCCTGCACCCGTGGATCGTTGCGAGTGTCAGTAACGATGATGGTAAGTGCAGCCCCTAGAGCTTTAAAGTAGATTGGATAATCGGCGCGATTGTATTCTAAACCTGCCGAATGTTTTTGTTTGCTACATTCGTAGAGACTTATACATTGTAGTTTGGTGCGATCGCGCAGTTCGTCGTAGGCATCGCCATTGAATAACCACACCCCCACTCGCTCTACTTCTAAGGCATTCGCTGCTTTTTCTGTAATGACTTTGAATGCCGTTTCCATATTTCCCTCGGAAACCGCCTTGTGATTTGCCAGTTCTACCAATGCTTGATTATGCTGCTCTAATTTTTGCTGATTATTAAGGCGTTCTTTAATCTCTTGTTGTAACTCTTGAGTCCGCAACTCAACTTGTAATTCTAACTCTTTATTTTTGCTAGCCAGTGCAGTAATGGCTTGGCGTAACTGCTGCGCCATCTCATTGAAAGATCCAGCCAGCACTTCCACTTCATGAATGCCCTGTACTATCACCCCTGAGTCTTCTACATTGGTAAAATCGGCTGAAGTTGCTTGTTTGCCAAACTCTTTTACCGCTTTGCTTAAGTATAAAATTGGTTGAGTTATCCAACGAGCGATCGCAATCTCCAATACACTCGCTACTCCTAAAACTCCCAGAAAGATAAAAATTGCGCTTTGAGTATTGCCTTCAATCTGCCCGTTGCCAATAGATAAGTATAGACTTAATCCCACAGTTAGCAGAATTTGCAGCAGAAAAGGCATTATCAGGACGCGACTTAGGGGCACACCTTTAACTAGGGAAAAAAATCCGCTTTGCCCAGGATTTTGACTCATTCCCTGGCTCCTCCTGCTTCCCCTTCCTGTCTAGTCCTGAGTACAACACCTCGGCTTCGCTGTCCTGTGGGCTTACGCATACTTTGCACTCAGTCGGGTCAAGTGCCAATATAGCACTTCTGACAAAATATCAAAACTTTAATAAAACTTTTAATGTGACTCGTAAAATCTCTTTTCTTTTCTCAGCGCTCTCTGCGGGTTAAAAGTAATTTATCTAACCACAGAGGCGCAGAGAACACAGAGAAAAGAGGGATTATTGGCCATTTTAGCGATCGCTGTAAGTTACTCTTCAACTTTAGACATCAGCAGCCTTGATATCTCCGCGTGTGCTAACACGGCAGCAGGTTCGCTCTGGAGAGCATTGTAATACTTTCGCTCAAAGGTATTGCCCGTCTCTAACGGCACAATCAACCTGCGGACATCAGCAATCAACTTTTGAAAATTGTCCAGCGAAATAGGTTCATCAGCTTCGAGCATTTCATCAACTTGCACAACCATCTCAGAAATGCGATGTAACCATGCAAATTGCTCATGAGCGATGACTAGCTGAAGCAGTTCTCCACTCGATACCCGTCCACTAACCTGTTCATAAGCGATGCGTTCTGTCTCCAGCAGCATCTTGTGAAGGTATAGTAATTTGTTTCGTAAATCACGCAGGTATTTATGTTGACGTATTCTTTGTAGAAGTGTGTTAGAAGTCAATGTTATTCACCCTTTCGTTACAATAGTCTGCAATGGCTTAAATAATTTTTGCTTCAGTATTCATCAACCTCAGTTAATATATCGGTTTCTTTGTGAGGACGCATCTGCAATTGACATATTTTTTTATAGCAGTTATATCTTATACTTGTTCGGTTGCATTTTGCAGAACAGTTGCCAAATGAAACCATCATTCATCTACTAGAGCAGCAATTGGTGGCTCGAAGCGAAAAGCTTACCGAATCTAAAACCATCGATTTGCCATTACTCGGTAATGAGTCTGCTAACCGTGAGCAGGTAATGCAAAGGCTCGTGCTGGAATTAGTTCTCCGCAGAGAACAAACTTATATTGATTGGTTGAAGATTGCGATCGATGTTATCAGTCACCAAAAGCCCTATGTATCACATTGGCAAACTTAGTAGTCAAGCCGATATCTGAGACTATCCATTAATCAAGTTTAACAAAGCTTCTGTTGATATCTTGCCACTTATATCAGCACCTTCCAATAGGCTATCTGCCAAATCTCGCTTATGATGATGCAATTCCACAATCTTTTCTTCAATAGTATCCTTTGCTACTAGACGATAAATTGTCACTGGGCGTTGTTGCCCAATGCGATGAGCCCGGTCTGAGGCTTGATCTTCCACTGCGGGATTCCACCAAGGGTCTGTATGGATGACATAATCAGCCGCAGTCAGATTGAGTCCTGTACCTCCCGCCTTGAGACTAATGAGAAAGACATCCCCTGAACCAGCTTGGAAAGCATCCACCCGTTTTTTTCGCTCTGCCACTGGAGTACTGCCATCTAAATATTGATAACTAATACCTTGCTGCTCCAGATAATCTCTGATAATATGCAAATGGTCAACAAACTGACTAAACACCAAAGCCTTATGGCGATTTTCCAGAAGTTCACCCAGCACCTCACCAAAAAGTTGCAACTTGGAACTAGATAATTCAGTGTCAGGCATAACCAAACTAGGATTACAGCAAGCGCGACGCAGTTTCATAATCTCAGCCAAAACTTGCAAATGTTTCTTTCCTGCCTGTGCATCAGTTTCGGTAAGTTTAGATATAGCCTGACGACGCAACGCTTCATAGAATGCCATTTCCTCCCGACTCAACTCCACGTACAGTAAAATTTCGGTACGAGAAGGCAACTCTTCTAAGACCTGATTTTTTGTCCGCCGCAACAAAAATGGTTGAATAAGTTTTTTGAGCTTATTACGTGCCTGTTTATCTTGAAATTTCTCAATAGGGATAGCAAAACGTTGATTGAAGCTTTCAAAAGAACCCAATAACCCAGGATTAATAAAGCGGAACAAATTCCACAATTCACCGAGATGGTTTTCAATGGGAGTCCCAGTAGTCAGCAACTTAAAATTAGATTTTAGGTTCATAGCTGCCTGAGAACGTTTAGTAGTCATATTTTTGATCGCCTGGGCTTCATCCAGGACAATCGTTTGCCACTGCACCGCAGAGAGCATTTGAGCGACTTCTTCCTGCTGCAATAAACCATAGCTGCATACCAACATATCCAACGGTTGTAAGCCATCCAGTAATTTTTGGCGGTTAGCACCAGCAAATTGAATAATATTGAGAGTTGGGGCAAACTTCTGTGCTTCACTCACCCAATTCATGCAAACAGAAGTTGGGGCAATAATTAGGGTTGGCCCCTGATGAGCATTTCTGAGGATGACAGCTAATGCTTGCACAGTCTTACCCAGTCCCATTTGGTCTGCTAAACAAGCTCCCACACCCCAATGTGCCAAACGTGCCAGCCAACAGAAACCATCCATCTGATAGTCACGTAATTCTGCTTGAAACGTAGACGGGAGTTCTGGTTGGAGGTTCTGCACCTCCTTGAGTCGCTGGATATGTGCTTTCCAGTGTTTATCTGCTTTTACCTTGCCCACCTCATCGACAAAATCTTCTAACCCTAATGTGGCTAAGGGGTGGAAACGCATAGATGAACTATGTTTTTCCGAAAACATCCGCAATTCGTCTAAGCGTTTCCGAAAAGCTTGAGTTAAAGCTAGAAATTGACCATCACCAAGGGGAATAAATCGGCTGGGGGTTTTCTCCAATAGTTCTAGTAGTTGCTGCATATCCAGCACTAGGTCGTTATTCAATTTCAACTCCCCAGTGGCTGCAAACCAGTCCTGCTGACGTTGAATTGATAAATTAAAATCTTTCAAGTCTGCATTGTGACTAACACGCAGTTTTTCCCCTTCTGGCCAGGCTATGACGACGCTGTTTCCCAGTGTTTGCAGTTCTAGTAGCAATTCTAAACAGTCTTCTGGGTCTTCTATTGCCCATTCACCATCTTGTTCTTCAGTTCGCGTCAAGGTGGGACAGGCTGCTACAGCCGCTTTAGCAAGTTGTTTCTCTTCCGGTAGATTTCGTCTGGTTTGCAGACGTTTACCGCCAATCTCGGCAATTACTGTTTCACCACCCGCACCAGGACGGTAGTAGGGGCCACCTTGGGCAAAGGGGCGCGACAAAAGGGTGATTTTCAATCCGGCGTTGGCAGGTAAGAGGTGAATATGTGGTAGAGTTTGGGCGGGCACTTCTTCTGCTCCTTCGAGTCCACCGCCAATATCAGAATGGACGGTGACAATGCCAGAGACGGCATTAATGGCTGCCAAAACTTGCTTTTCGGCGATCGCAGGAACGTTTAATATATTTTCCTTGCCGATAATCTCGGCGATGCGGCGGTGTTCGGCAGTAATTTCAATGACTTTGATGCGGGTTGGGGTTTCTTTGATATTCAAAATATTCTGTGATTCTGCTAATTTGGGAGAAAATTCTAAGGTGAGACGATCTTGTTTCCCTTTTTTAACCAGTAGTTCTGGTTCTCCTTTGACGATTTCTACACGGATATTGGGTTTATCTTCCCAAAAAACTAACGGGTGTCCAATTAAGGCAGAGATGGCTTTCTCACTGAAGGTGTAGTCAACTTTGCTGTAATAAGAGTTATCATTATATGTCTCAATATAACTACATACCCGCATATCTTGGGGTGTGATATAATTAAACTCACCTAGTCCACTACTCAAGCGCTTGATGGCTATGGGACGACCTTTACTCCACTCTCCTTTGACATTAACTTTTTGTTCCCGTGGTTGCAAGATACATTTGCTGGGATAAAAGGTAATGAACCATGCTAAACGTAGTTCTGCTTCTGTTTTTCCGGGTGCTTGTGGTTCTTTGTGGAGATTTGCTAGGGCATTGAGACACATTTCCCAAGCTTCTTGGGGTCGAATTAGGTCTACTATAGAATGGAAGCCGCTATTTTCTCGCAGTGTCGCTGCTTGTATATTATAGTTACTACTTGGTTTGAGTCGAGATAGGAGTTCTGCTGTTTCCATTGCCAGCCAGTGATAACCGGAGGCAAGCGATCGCCGATATAATGGTTCTAGTAAATTAGGTAAGCGTTTTTTAGCACTCTCAGCATCCATCCAGTAAAGGCAGAGAGAACAAAAGAGTGTTTGTAAGCTGTTTTCTTCTTCCACCGAAGCAATGTGGGCGCTAACTACAAATTCTTTTTGGACAATATCACCTTGCTGAACTTGCAGTACTATTTCTAATCTTGCGTAAATAAAGTTGAGCCAATGATCTGATTTGCGGGAAATCAGATTAGCGTACTCTTCTGCTTCCCGGAGGTGTTGCACTGAACCTTCTTTTAACAATGCTAGGATAAAAAATAAGCCGCCTATTGTATTGAAATATATTTGGCGTTTGCCTGTAGATTTTCTCAGAGCTTTGAGTCCATCTGTATAATATTTAATGGCTTGGTCGTTCTCACCCCGCACAAAACTTAACCAGCCCCAAAAAGCGGCGGTATTATTTTGATAGTTATCAGATATACGCTCTAAACTCTGCTGTGCTTCTTGGGTACAACCCCGTAGCAGCAGTTGTTCTGTCAAAATCAGGTGCAGATAATCTGAGCAATGTTTTCCAGATGTAGAGCATTCTTCTTCCAGCAGTGTAAATGCATCTTCCGACCCAGACAATTTTAATGCTGAATTGAGGAGAATACTGGATGTACAACTTTCATATAATCCTTGTGGAAGGGTGTTTAGCCAATCTGCATCAAATGGATTATTGCATATCTGCTCGAAGATATTATGTAGGGCTAGTTTTTCTTCGCTATCACTGTACTTCTGGTAATCTTCAATTTGCTTATTAATAAAACTGGGGTCTTGGCGGTAAAGACCTATACGGATTTCTCTGATACACTGGCGTAAGCTGTTAAACATCCGAGATTCATTTTGCCAGTGAGTGCGTATGGGTAGCTTTGACTCTACTGCAATGACTAGTATTTCCAACTGTCTGGTTTGTGTAGCATGACGAATAGCAATTTCTGTGAGTAGCGGATGGCATTCAGGACTTTGCCTATTTTGCTGCACTAGCAAGCCTGTTGCTAATAATTTATCAATTAATGGACTAAGGGTTTTAGTAACAAAAGGTTTATTATTTTCATCTAACGCGCCAGTTTGACTGAGACAACTTATGAATGAATTTTTGTCTATCGGTGCATAAATTACCGAGAACAACTGGATAATCTTTTGAGTACAAGGGTGCAACTCAAAGTACTTCTGGGCGAGTTGTGCTTGTAGTTTTGTGGTATATGCAAAATCAGTCATAGGATTTATCTTGTTTTTTAAATAATGTTATTAATTTATCGCGTTATACTACACAACTGACGATAGGGTATAGAAGGCAGCAGTGAGAGAGTGTGAAGAGGAGTGCGATCGCAAGGACTTTGACGCTAAAAAGTCAGGAGCAACCTGTATTCTAGCTCCTGACTTTCTTTTAGATGATTCCAGTAGGTTTTGTTGCTCTACTCCTGGCTGGGAGCAGCAGGTTGCGATTGAGGTTGTTGGCGTAAACCGCGCAAAGACTCTCGCAATTTGTTCTGGCTAGTGTTTTCTCTTCGCCGCCGATTTGTGGCTGTTTGTGGCTTTTGAGATGAATTGGTAGCTGCTCGTTCACGCTGGATGCGGCGTAGGGACTCTCTAGCATTTCCTTGAGTGCGAGTTGTCCTAGCTTCAGATGATGAACCTCCGGTAGTAGTTTCTCTTCTCTGAGGTTGCAACCGTCTACTAAATCCAGATTCTACCGATCTTGTAGTCGTAGTTTCATTAGATGCGGGTGCCAACTCTCTGCGTCTACGTTTTGGAGTTTCCTCTATGGAATTGGTAGCCGTTGTCTGCTGGGTTCTCTCTTGTGCTTGTCTTTCTTGTCTTTGTCTGTTTCGTTCTTGGACTTGGCGGTATCGCCGTGAACCTTGTATAGCAAATTCAGTGCCTATCGATACTCCTTGTCTACCACCTTCTGCGGGTTTTAATTTCCAGTCACGCGCTTGTCTCAAAGTTTCTTCATCTAAATCGCGGTTTCCACTGGATTTAGCAATGCGGACGTTAGTAACATTGCCTTGTGCGTCAGTATCAACAGCTACTTCTACTCTGCCTTCAACTCCTCGTCGTCTTGCTGCATCTGGATACTTGGCATTGCATTCACGGCAAGCTGCACGACCATTACCATTGCCTGAACTGTTAATCTTTGGAGGTGTTGGCGCTGTTGGCGCTGTTGCTACTGTTGGACGGTTTACTGGTTCATTACCACTTCCACTGCCAGTACCAATGCCAATGCCAATTCCACTGCCAACTCCACTGCCAATGCCAATGCCGCTGCCAGTTCCACTACCAATGCCACCGCCAGTACCAGTGCCAGTGGAACTGGTTGTACCGACAGCGATCGCACTACCTGAGCCTAAACCAACACCAGAGCCACCACCGCCACCAGCCGGAGTTGCTTTGGAATCTCCAGATAAAGGCGATCGCGCAATGGATGCAGATTTCACAGGAACTTCTGACTTGGTAGCAATTACTCTTGACGGCGTATTTGTCGGCTGTGGCTTCTGAGCGATCGCTGTAATCTGTTCAAATTGCTGCGGAACTTTTTCTACTGGTGGAGTTTCTATAGGCTGTTTTTGGACAATCTCTAGTTCTTTTTTTATTTCTTTTGCAATCTCTGCGATTGGTTTTTCTGGTTCCGCAACTGGAGAATCAACGATCGCCACCTCTATTGTTTCTTCTTCTGTTGTGGACACTCTCGTAAAATAATTACCTACGCCTGAGGACAGTACGCCGATATGCAGCGCCAGTGAACCTATTAGACTGTAAGTCAGAAAAGACTTGAGAGCCTCAACTTCTTTGGAACGTTGCTCGACAGTAATGCCGGAAAAGCTCATGGCTATTGCTACCTATTGTCACTAATTTAGTCATCTTAGAATGTACAGTTACAAAGATCAAGTAAACAATTAAAATTACTTGTGATAGCATTATCGAACCTTGAATTAGCAAAAACGTCTTTTCAAACCACCAATATCATGGTTTTTGGACAAAATTAATTTATGTAAAACAAACGAACAAGTAAATAAAATCATCACCATTACATTTGAAAAAATTATCATTATATTTTATTGAGAAAAAGTTTCAGCTTTTGTTGATATTCTGGTAGTCTGATTTTGTATTGTGGATGACGTTGACGTTATAGAGGCACTACATGGGAATTCAGAATTTATTTGCAGCTGGCGGTGTGGTCATGTGGCCTCTGCTAGCGTTTTCGGTATTGGGTGGGGCACTGATCATTGAACGGATCAGATTTTGGGTACGGATCAACAAGCGTCAAAGCCTCGTGGTGCGAGATGTTTTGAATCTCTACCGACTCGATAATGTTGTCGGTGCAATGGATAAACTTCAAAAAAACGCAGATTTGCCACTTGCACGCATTTTTCTTGCTGCTTTAGAATTGGAAGAACCAAATCCAGAGGAATTTCGTTTGGCATTAGAAAGTGAAGCACAGGCTGAGATACCTGTACTTAAACGTTTCCAAAACATTTTCGAGACAATCATTAGTTTGGCACCACTTCTGGGTCTTCTGGGTACTGTGTTAGGATTGATAACTTCTTTTGCCTCTCTAAATCTCGGTGATGTGGGAGGTACTAAAACAACAGGTGTTACATCTGGTATTAGTGAGGCTTTGGTATCAACAGCATCAGGATTAATAGTTGCAATATTTATACTCCTATTTGCCAATTCCTTCCGGGGACTATACCAGCGGCAAATCGCACTAATTCAGGAGTATGGTGGACAACTAGAATTACTCTACCGCCGTCGTTATCAAAGAGGAGAAAAAGCTTATGCGTCTACCAGATGAACCAGAGCTTCCACTACAAATCAATATTCTGCCGATGATTGACGTGATTTTTGCAATTTTGGCATTTTTCATCATGTCAACACTGTTTTTAACGCGATCGGAAGGTTTACCAGTAAATTTACCGAAGGCAGCCACGGCAAAACAACAGCAAGTTCCCTCTAGAATTACGATCACAGTAGATGAACAAGGAACGGTAAGTCTGAACCGCAAGCCAATTGCAGTTGATGATTTAACAGCGCAAGTGCGGACTTTAATTGGTTCTAACTCAGAAATGTTAGTGATTGTTAATGCTGATGAAAAAGTTAGTCACGGTCAGGTAGTTGCTGTGATGGATCGGGTACGTCAGGTTCAGGGAGCAAAGTTAGCGATCGCCACTCAAAAAAGTAAGTAGAAATACGGACTAAATCGAATTTCTAGATGTCTGAAACCAGTGACAAATACAAACTATAAGCCTCATCATTTAGGTATTTTGTGAAAGGCAGATCAAAAAGTTCTTTCACTTTCAACTCCTCGCAATCGTTTTCCTATGCTCCAAAGATTATATATACACAACTTTAGATGCCTAGAAAACTTTGAACTGCCCATAAAAGGGATGTCATCTGCTCTCTTGATTGGAAAAAACGGTGCAGGTAAATCAACTATTGCCTCTGCATTAGAGGTACTTCAGTCCATTGGTCGAGGCATTAATAGAGTTGGCCAACTTGTCCAGTCGAAGGATTTCGCTCGTGAAAGGTCTGATGTTCCGATTCGGTTTGAAATAGAAGTATTAATTGAAAAGAAATTATACAAATATGTCCTGGCTTTAGAGTTGCCAGAAAAATTTAAAGAACTTCGAGTTTTTGAAGAGCAATTGATAATTGCAGGAGATCCAATATACTCTCGAAAAGAAGCTCAAGTCACTGTTTACAACAACTCACAAAATCGTGAGGCTCAGTTTCTGGTAGATTGGCATCTTGTTGCCCTTCCAGTAATCCAGACTGATCCTATTCATTTTTTCAAGACTTGGCTTGCTCGCATGATTATTTTAGCTCCAATCCCAAGCTTGATGACGGGAGAGTCTAACGACGACACTTTGGAGCCAAAACGGGATGCTTCAAACTTCGGGGAGTGGTTTTCTGGGTTACTCAGTCGCTATCCTGCTGCCTACACACAGGTTGTCCAATATCTCCGTGAAGTTATGCCTGATATTAAGGATTTTCTGAATGAACTAATCGGCAAAGACTCCAAAAGCATGATTGTTCGCTTTGAAGAAAATAATGCGAATCTGAGTGTTGACTTTGAAGCCTTATCTGATGGTGAAAAATGCTTTTTTCTTTGCGCTGTTGTCTTAGCTGCCAACGAATCATACGGCCCTCTTTTTTGCTTCTGGGACGAGCCTGACAACTATCTCTCATTGTCAGAAGTTGGACATTTTATCACATCACTACGACGCTCATTTAAGAATAGCGGACAAATTTTGGTGACTTCGCATCATGAGGAAGGAATCCGAAAGTTTTCAAATGAGAATACCTTTGTACTTGATCGAAAAAGCCACTTGGAGCCAACTTTGATCAGATTGCTTAGTGATATTTCTATTCCAGGTGATCTTGTAGATGCCTTGATTCGTGGCGATATAGAACTATGAGTACAAATAAGTATAAACCGCACATTCTTGTGTTGCCCGAAGACGATGCTAATCGCCAGATTGCAAACGGATTTATTCTTGATTTAAACCTCAATCGCCGCGCTATTCAAGTCCTACCAGAAGCTCGTGGTTGGGAAGACCTTGTAAAGAAATTCACGAATGATTATGCCTCTACAATGCGACAATATCCAGACAGAATGATTGCTTTACTGATTGATTTTGATGAGCATGAAGATAGATTGATTTATGTAAAGGATCAGATTCCAGATGATTTAGAAGAGAGAGTATTTGTTCTTGGAGTGTTATCTGAACCAGAAAGTTTAAGCAGAGATATTAACAATAATTTTGAAAAGATCGGAGAAGCTCTTGCAAAGGATTGCTCCGATAACACTAATGAATTATGGGGACACGATCTTCTCAAACACAATAAAACTGAGTTAGATCGGATGATTTCATCTGTCAAACCATTTCTGTTTAATTAAAGTAGATATCAGACACTTTATAAGTTGCGAGATTATTATAGCAATCCGATAGAAACTTGCGATCGCAGTTGTTCGCTGGGAATGATTTCAAAAATTTCACCCTTAGCGATAATCAAGAGCGATCGCATTGGTAGCTAACTACCCCACAACATCCATAACTGGATGGAAGTAGAAGGCAAACCCTAACACCGTATAGGCAGCTAATAACAACGTGCCTTCCAGCCAATTAGACTTCCCATCGGAACTAATACTGTTTGCAATCAACACTGACACAACCACAGCTACTAATTCAAAGGGTTTGAAATCCAAATCCATTGGTTGACCCAGTATCCGCCCTGCTATAACTAACACTGGCGCAACAAATAGGGCAATCTGCATACTTGATCCCACAGCTACCGAAACCGAAAGATCCATCTTATCTTTCATCGCCACAGTGACTGCTGTGGCGTGTTCAGCCGCATTACCGACGATGGGAACCAAAATTACCCCTGTAAACAGCGCCGTCAAACCTAGCTGAGATGTGGCTACTTCTAAAGAATCTACTAGCATTTCTGACTCAATTGCCACTAGCAAGGTACATACTAGCAACACGCTAACCCACAACGTCATATTTGGTTTACCATGAGGGGTTTCCTCTTCTTCTATCTCCGCTACACCCACATCATATAGATAAGAGTGGGTTTTCATCGAAAATAGAAGTGTTAGGGCATAAACCAAGATTAATACTACAGCAACAGCAACAGAAAGATTTTGCACTGTTTCTTCATTAATTCCTTGAGAAGTGTAATTCATCGCCGTTGGCATCAAAATCGCAATCACCGCCAAATTCATCGAAGCAGCATTCACCCGCGCCACAATTGGCTGAAATGTCTGTTCTTTGTAGCGCAGTCCTCCCAAAAGCATGGAAAAACCCATCACCAGTAGTAAGTTGCTAATAATCGATCCCGTGATACTGGCTTTTACTACATCTATTAACCCAGCGTTCAGCGCCACTAGAGCGATAATTAGTTCCGTAGCATTGCCAAAGGTGGCGTTTAACAAGCCTCCCAATGATGGCCCCACTACGACAGCAATTTCTTCTGTGGCTGTACCCATCCAAGCTGCTAAGGGCAGAATTGCTAATCCAGCTGTAATGAAAACTGTCAATTCTCCCCATTCCAGAAAGTGGGCTGCTACAGAAACCGGGATAAACAGCAGTAAAGCGAAAAGAATAATGTTTTTAGTTGACATTTGTTGTCTTAAGTTGAGGGTATTTTATCGGAGTTAGGAGTTAGGAGTTAGGAGTTAGGAGTAAAACTTCTAATCACTCTTGACTCCTCACTTTTAACTCCTCACTCTTAAGTTCTGACTCCTAACTCCCATAGGATACTCTCAACCATCCATAGACCAATTCAGAAATTTTACTGTTTTCCGTTCACCATTGCGGATATTATGTAAAATAAGATTGCAATTTAAGTAGTTTTTGTAATTTTTTTGTAAAAGTTATGAATTAAAGTATCGACTTTACACCAGAGATGGGGTTTAATATATCAAAAAACAATTAAAATTATTGATTTAGACCTGCTAACGAAAAACCATAACTGAGGCATTATTCAATGGATAATTACTTTGAGCCTTCAGGAAAAGGGCTGTTTTGCAAAGTTCCTTTAAGTCGGCAGAGCCGCGCAACAACGCAGATTTTCCACTACAATACAACCGATTTATCGAAAATTTGACTGTATTTCCTAGTTGTCGTCTATACCGGATTTTGTGTTCAAACCATTGTAGAAAGTTTTACGCACAATGTTTTCGGTGCAACTACAAGTTTTTTGTTTTGGATAAAAATACATGACTCCTGCTGCCGAAATGCCAGCTAGCTCTGGCTCAACGTTAACATTACATTCAGATCCCAATAACACTCATGAAACCGATCCCCTGAGAAAGGCTAATGGTGTTTATGTGACGGTGCATGGTCATTTTTACCAGCCACCAAGGGAAAACCCTTATCTGGACGCAATTGAACGCCAACCAAGCGCTGCGCCTTTCCATGACTGGAATGAGCGGATTCATTGGGAATGTTATCGCCCAAATGCTTTTGCCAGAGTCTTGAATGACCGAGGCGAAGTGGTGGAAATCGTTAACAATTATGAGTATTTTAGTTTTAATATTGGCCCAACGCTGATGTCGTGGCTAGAACGCTACGATGTGGAGGTTTATCAGCGGATTTTGGAAGCGGATGCCAAGAGTAGCGATCGCTTGTATGGTCACGGCAATGCGATCGCGCAAGTATATAATCACATCATCATGCCTCTGGCGAACGAACGCGATAAATATACCCAAATTCGCTGGGGTAAAGAAGACTTCCGCTCCCGCTTTGGCCGCGATCCCGAAGGCATCTGGCTAGCAGAAACCGGTGTGGACTACGCAACCTTAGAAGCTCTTGTTGCTGAGGGTATTCGCTTCATTATCCTTGCACCTTCTCAAGCACTGCGTTGTCGTCCCCTCCCCACTCAAGAGAGTCCCAATCCTGAATGGCTCGAAGTCGGTGGTAGTCAGATTGATCCCACCCGTCCCTATCGTTGTTATTTGAAAGATAGTCAAGAGTCAAAGGAAACAAATGACCAAGGACAAATGACAAATGACAAACCCTACATTGATATCTTCTTCTACGATGGCCCGATATCGCGGGACATGGGTTTTAGTGATGTCGTTTATAATTCTAGTCGCTTTGCCGGACGTATCAGTTCAGCAGTGCGTGGGGATCATCGTCCAACCCAGTTGATTTCTGTGGCGACGGATGGAGAAACCTTTGGACATCATAAGAAAGGAACCGAGAAAACTTTAGCCTACGCCTTTACCAAAGAGTTTCCCCAACACAATTGGACGGTGACAAACTTTGCCCACTACCTCAGCTTAAATTCTCCCGATTGGGAAGTTGAATTAAAGTCAGTCACAGCCTGGAGTTGCGCCCACGGTGTAGACAGATGGCAAGATGACTGTGGTTGCGGTGGAGAAGGTGGTGTTTGGCATCAGAAATGGCGTCGTCCCTTGCGGGATGCCCTAAATTGGCTGCGGGATCAGCTAACTGAGGTGTATGAAGAAAATGGCAGACAGTTATTTCGTGATCCCTGGCTAGCACGAGATGAATATATTCAAGTGATGCGCGATCGCACTGCTGCTAATGTTAACCGTTTTCTCTCCCGTCATCAAACCCACAAACTAACAGCAGCTGAACAAGTAGACGCTCTGCGCCTATTGGAAATGCAGCGTCACGCTTTATTGATGTTTACTAGTTGCGGTTGGTTTTTTGAAGAAATTTCCCGTCCAGAAGGGACACAAATTCTCCGCTACGCCGCCCGTGCTTTGGAATTGGCAGGGGATGTGGCAGGTGTGCAGTTAGAAAAAGGCTTTGTCAAACGCCTTGGTTTAGCCCCCAGTAATGTCGATCACTTCAAACATGGTGCCGAGATTTATCGGCAACTGGTGTTAACTGCCCAGCTTGGTTTCAAGCAAGTAGCAGCTCATTACGCCATTACCTCCCTGTTTAACCATCAGAAACCAGCAGAGACGCACAATTTTTTGGCTACAAAAGATGCTGCTGACAAACAGTCTCAGTATTACCATAAGCGGGTTTATTGCTACGCTGCCAATGAGCTAGACTACCAACTGCAACGCATGGGATCGCTAACTCTGGCTGTGGGAAATTTAAAGCTAGTATCAGAAATTACTTGGGAAAGTGAGCATTTGGTATTTGCTGTATTGCATTTGGGAGGCTGGGATTTCCACTGCTGCATTCAACAATTTACCGGGCGGCTTGACTACAGCCAATTAAAAGAAAAACTGTTTGTGGGACTACAACAAGCTAGTGCGGCTCAGACTATCTTGGCGATGACGCAGCTATTTGGGGAAGAGACTTTCAGCTTGCAAAATCTATTTGCTGAAGAGCGCCACCGGATTATGGGGCTGCTTAGTCAGGAAACACTGACACGTTTAGGACAGTTGTATAACCAAGTCTACCGCGATAATTATGGTGTGTTGATGGCGTTTCATCGAGATGAAATAGCAGTGCCGCCAGAATTGCAAGTAGCAGCAGACATTGCTTTAGGGCATCGCTGTCTGATGACATTACGATCGCTTGAGCAAGATATCGCTGATCCTCAAAAAAGTTGGAATCATATAGTAGAATTAGAAGCGATCGCCACCGAAGCAAAACATCTGCGTTGTCGGCTGAATATTCCCGACGGTAAGCAGATTTTAGAACAGTTAATTGCGCGATCGCTCTGGCAATTATTGCATGACACCAATGGTAGTTTTAATGCAGATATCCAACAATTGGAGCGGTTGATTGATGTCGGGGATCAACTAAATATTGATATTTCCTTACAGCGATCGCAAGAACTATATTTCAGTTGTCTGCACAGTCAGATAATACCTCTGTGTATAACCACCCTTGGTAATGAAGAAGATACTCATCAGTGCCGTCAGTTGCTAAAGCTGGGGCAAAAATTAGCCGTTGATGTCAGTATGATTTCAAATCAATTGGCATAACTGCGTCCACACGAACCCGAAAGCCAAAGCCAGCTGCCGAGCGGAGGATAACAAATTTTTAAATAGTTGCGTTATTAATATCACCAATCAATTCATCAATCCTTGATTTTGTTGTGTTCCAAGAACACATAAAACGTACTCCTCCCACACCAATAAATGTATAAAACTGCCAGTTTTTTGCTTTTAAGGTGTGAATGACTTGTTGTGGTAGTTTAACAAATACGGCATTGGCTTCTCTAGGAAACATCAAGTCAACGCCTTCTATATTTAATAGTTGATTTTCTAAGTATTCAGCACATTGATTAGCATGGGTGGCATTTTTTAGCCAAGCACCAGTTTCTAATAAACCTAACCACGGAGCAGAAATAAACCGCATTTTTGAGGCTAGCTGACCTGCTTGTTTGCACCGATAATCAAAATCCTCTGCTAGTCCTTTGTTAAAGAAAAGAATGGCTTCACCTAATGCCATTCCATTTTTTGTACCACAAAAACACAACACATCAACTCCAGTTTTCCAAGTAATTTCAGCAGGGCTTTTATTCATAGCAGCAACTGCATTTGCAAAGCGAGCGCCATCCATGTGAATCTTTAAATCATACTTTTTCGCAATTTCTTTAATACCTAAAAGTTCTTCAATAGAATATAAAGTTCCTAATTCAGTTGATTGTGTGATGCTAATAACTTTAGGTTTGGGATAATGAATGTCAGTACGTTTAGTAACAATTGCCTCTATAGCCTGTGATGTTAATTTACCATTTTTACCTTGACCAAGTAGCAGTTTAGAGCCATTAGATGCAAATTCAGGTGCGCCACATTCATCTGTTTCTATGTGAGATGTCTCATGACAAATGACACTGTGATATGACTGACAAAGTGCAGCTAAAGATAAAGAATTTGCGGCTGTACCGTTAAAGGTAAAAAATACTTCACAATCAATTTCAAATAGTTTCCGAAAATAATCTGTGGCTTTTTGAGTCCATTCATCGTTTCCATAGGCTGGAACACTACCTTGATTTGCCCTAATCATATATTCCAGGGCTTCAGGACAAATACCAGAGGAATTATCACTTGCAAACTGCTCTGAATTACTATTCATAATCTCTACTTTGATTTTTATCAGTAATTTTTACAATATTAGTGAATAATTTTGTCATTTGGAATTGTTATATCTTGTATCAACCTGTTAATTAATTTTTATTATATTAGCTTTTCTCGGAGTAGTTCTAGCCCCAATTAGTATATTTGTATTATTATATGAATATACTAATGTACATTTAAAATTGGAGTATTAGTTTCCTTTTACTGAGACGTTAAATTACTAAGTGTGTTCGTCAATCTTACGTGGAGGGGATTCTGAGGCGTTAAATATCGCAAATAACTAAATATTATGCTAAAAAAATAAAGTTTGCTAATCAGAATGCTAATCATATACTTATAATGTACCATACAGTACCCTACCAATAACTACGCGAACGGGCATCCTACGGCAGGCGCTAGCCTCTGCTTTCGGGAGAAGGGAACCCACCCAAGGCACTGGTTAACCAATGACTAATAACTAATGACTGAACCATTGATTGAACTGAAAGGTGTTTCTAAATCCTTTGGTAGCCATAAAGTTTTAGATAATGTAGACTTGACCATTTACCGGGGAGAAGCACTGGGGATTATTGGTCCATCAGGGACTGGTAAATCAACTATTTTACGGATAATGGCGGGGTTACTTACCCCCGATGAAGGAGAAATTTATGTGCAAGGAGTGCGGCGAGATGGTTTGATTGAAGATGGTGTCCAGCAGGTTGGCATCGGCATGGTGTTTCAGCAAGCGGCACTATTTGATTCGCTGACGGTGGAGGAAAATGTGGGGTTTTTACTTTATCAAAATTCCAAGCTACCGCGATCGCGCATTCGGAATCTGGTAAAAGAAAAATTGGAGATGGTAGGTTTGCCACGAATAAGCCACCTCTACCCAGCCGAACTTTCCGGGGGAATGCGAAAACGGGTAAGTTTTGCCCGTGCAATTATGTCTAACCCCGATAATGCCAGAGAAGGTACAGAAATTCTACTATACGATGAACCAACAGCTGGACTTGATCCCATTGCCTCAACAGTAATAGAAGATTTAATCCGCTATTTGCAAAGTACACATGGAGCCTGTAGTACCTATGCTGTTGTTACGCACCAAGACAGTACTATACGCCGTACAACTGATAGACTGATATTTCTCTATGAAGGTAGAGTGCAGTGGCAGGGTACAGTTAGTGAAATACATAGCACTGAAGATCCGTTGATTAGACAATTTATCAGCGGAAGTGTGAAAGGACCGATTCAATTCGTCAGTTAGAAAGTTAAGAGTCAGGAGTTAAAAGTTAAATTCAACTCATAACTCATAACTAATTATTGGGTGGAGGAAAAAATGCGAGGTCTAATGACAAACCTCTTCTCTAGGAGAGGCTTCGCCAACGCGTCTGGGCGAACATTTAGAGAAGGTTCTGTGGGGTTGCTACTCCTTCTAGGACTAGGGGTATTTGGATTACTCTTTCTGTGGTTAAATAGATTCACTGCATCTGGTGGTTCATATAAAGCTATTGTGGAATTTGCTAACGCTAGTGGAATGCAAAAGGGAGCGCTAGTTCGCTATCGTGGCGTTAAGGTGGGAACTATTTCCCAGATTCGGCAAAGACTAAATGCCATTGACGTAGAGATTGAAATTGCCCAAACTGACCTAATTATCCCTCGTAATGTAATAGTGGAAGCTAATCAGAGTGGATTGATTAGCGAAAGTATTATTGACATCACACCAAAAGCAACTTTACCTGCTGGGGTTGTGATTGCTAAACCCTTAGATAAAAGTTGTGATGCCAGTCTCATAGTTTGCAATGGCTCTCGGTTAAAAGGTCAGGTTGGCATCAGTGTTGATGAACTAATTCGCAGTTCAACTGCGTTATCGACTGCATATAGTGACCCAAAATTTTATAGAAATGTCAATAAAGTTCTAGAAACCACCACAGGCGCAGCATCCAGTTTTACAGAGCTAAGTCAGGATCTCCAAGGTTTGACTAAAAGCTTTCGAGAACAACTAAATACGTTTTCCGCTACTGCTAATTCAGTCCAACGGGCGACAAACCAACTTAATGCATCCACGACTCAAACAGTAAATAAATTCGGTGCAACTGCAACTCAGGCGAGTCGGTTGCTGAACAACCTGGATAATCTGTTGACAACAAATCGTTCCTCGCTGGTTGGCGCTTTGAACAATATCACCGAAACCAGTAATCAGCTGCGTGTTACAGTCAGTAGCCTATCACCAACTGTCAATCGATTCACTCAAGGAGAATTACTCAATAATTTAGAAGCTCTTTCAGCAAATGCAGCGCAAGCCTCAGCTAATTTACGCGATGCCTCTAAGACTTTAAACGATCCAAAGAATATGGTGTTACTGCAACAAACCTTAGATTCAGCACGAGTAACATTTGAAAACAGCCAAAAAATTACATCTGATTTGGATGAATTGACAGGTGATCCAACTTTCCGCCAAAATCTGCGGCAATTGGTGAATGGTCTAAGTAGTTTGGTATCTTCTACACAACAGATGCAGCAACAAGTGCAGGTTGCGACTAATCTAGATTCGGTAAAAGCTGCTCTGAACAAACCAAATAATTTAATTTCTACCCCAGCAGCAACCCAACAGGCGATGTCTAATGACAAGTCCCTACCAATCTATGTAATTAATCCGTCACCTGCTAATTTTGAAAGTACCGACACTAATCTTCAATTAACCCCCAGTCCTTCTGTTCCTAACTCATCCCAAGATGACCTCTTAAAGCAGCTGCGGGAGTATGGCAAACAACGGGAGCAACCGGAGACGGGGAAATAGGCAATGCAGCTTGACAATTTTAAGTAAGATATGCTAATCGACACCACTTCCCTTAACGGGGATGGAAAAGTTGATAGTACGTTGCGATCGCATTTGCCATGTACAAAATTTAGCGATGATGTTGGGAAGAGTCAGAATTACATTGCACAGGTGGTTAAGATTATATCGAGAATCTGGAATAAATAGACTGTCGAAACAAAAAAAGACACATCAATGCCCAAAATAAGCGATCGCCATTCCAGTGGAGAGTGGGCAGTTAGGAGTGGGAGGGAATAACTAATGCCCAATGCCCCATGCCCAATGCCCCATGCCCAATGCCCAATGCCCAATGCCCCATGCCCAATGCCCAATGCCCCATGCCCAATGCCCCATGCCCAATGCCCAATGCCCAATAACTAATTCCAATCTTGCTCTTCCTTTTTACCGCGACTTTTGTAAACTCCCCCCAAATCGTGAATTTGACGAGTTTTCTCAAAAAGTTCGGCTTCGGTCAAACCCCACTGCTGCAAGACTTTATCCATGTCTTTTTGGATATCTCTCGCCCCTGGAAAGCCTTGATAACGCATTCGCAGTCTAGCCAATTCTGCTAAGTTATAGTCCGTCGCCTCTTGAGCGAGTAAGATATCAATAGAGGGGCGATCGCGATTGTAGAGAGGATGTTGTTGGTCTTTACCTCCGGGTGCATCAGTCATATCTAATACTCGTAACAGGATTTTGGATTTATTAAGAGTTAAGATCGGAGCCAGAGACTCCGAAACTGCGGTCAAGAGTCTCCCCATTCCACCATCATTATTACAAAGACGGCAACTACACCTTTGGTCTTACGGCTCTCACCACTGCCACTTAACTTTAAATAAAGATACATTATCTTTAAGAAAATACAAAAAACTTTAGATAAGGGTGAACTTTATCTCACCCAAATTCCAAGCAGCTAGGGAGCAAGAACCCATTATGTTTGAACACTTCACTTCCGAAGCCATTAGAGTAATTATGCTAGCTCAAGAGGAAGCACGTCGCCTGGGACATAACTTTGTAGGAACCGAACAAATTCTCCTGGGTTTGATGGGAGAAGGAACTGGGGTTGCTGCTAAAGTATTGGCCGAATTGGGCGTTACCCTCAAAGAAGCCCGCCGCGAAGTAGAAAAAATTATTGGTAGAGGTTCTGGCTTTGTACCGCCAGAAATTCCTTTTACCCCCAAGGTGAAAAGCCTCTTCGAGCAATCGTTTAAAGAAGCTCATAGTTTGGGACAAAATTACATTAACACTGAACACTTACTCTTGGGATTAACCGAGGCTGGGGAAGGTGTAGCCGCTAAAGTACTGCAAAATCTAGGCGTTGATTTCAAAGCCGTCCGCAGTGCCATAATTCGCCGTTTGGGTGAAAATGCCCCAGCTTTCGCTGGTGGTGGTGGGAGTCAAAAGCGCACCCAACCGCTAACGATGGAAGAGTATGGCAGAAATTTGACCAAATTAGCACAAGAAGGCAGACTCGACCCCGTAGTTGGTCGTGAGAAGGAAATTGAGCGGGCTATCCAAATTCTCGGTCGCCGGACTAAGAATAACCCAGTGTTGATTGGGGAACCAGGAGTTGGTAAAACTGCGATCGCGGAAGGTCTAGCTCAACGGATTTTCAACCAGGATGTTCCCGAAACTTTGCAAGACAAGCAAGTTATCAGCCTCGATATGGGGTCATTGGTAGCTGGAACTCGCTTTCGTGGCGATTTTGAAGAACGCATCAAAAAAGTCGTGGAAGAAGTCCGCACTGTGGGCAATATCATCCTGGTAATTGACGAAATTCACACCCTGGTTGGCGCTGGTGGTACAGAAGGTGGTTTGGATGCAGCCAACATCCTCAAACCCGCCTTAGCACGGGGTGAACTCCAGTGCATCGGCGCAACTACCATTGATGAGTATCGGAAGCATATCGAGCGCGATGCCGCTCTAGAGCGTCGTTTCCAGCCAATTATGGTCGGGGAACCCTCAGTAGAGGAAACCGTACAAATTCTTCACGGCTTGCGTAGTGCTTATGAACAACACCACAAAGTCACAATTTTGGATGCCGCACTTGTAGCAGCAGCAGAGTTGTCAGATCGGTATATTAGCGATCGCTTCTTACCCGATAAAGCCATAGACTTGATTGATGAAGCTGGTTCTCGCGTTCGTCTACGGAACTCTCAGAGTTCTCCTAATAAAGAACTGAAGCGCGAACTTGCTGGCGTTACTAAAGCGAAAGAAGCAGCAGTTAGAGTCCAAGATTTTGACAAAGCTGTAACCCTGCGCGACCAAGAGTTAGAACTCGCAGAAAAACTGCAAGCAACGTTTACCCAAAACGAGCAACCTGTCAACTCCACCGTCGTTGACGAAGAAGACATCGCCCAAATCGTTGCCTCTTGGACTGGCGTACCAGTCAACAAGCTAACTGAATCTGAGTCAGAGTTGCTTCTGCACCTAGAAGATACTCTGCATCAGCGGATCATCGGTCAAGTGCAAGCAGTTACATCTGTATCTCGTGCTATCCGCCGCGCTCGCGTCGGCTTAAAGAATCCCAATCGTCCCATTGCTAGCTTTGTCTTCTCTGGCCCCACCGGAGTTGGTAAAACAGAATTAGCTAAAGCGTTGGCTGCTTATTTCTTTGGTTCGGAAGAAGCGATGATTCGCTTAGATATGTCCGAATACATGGAAAGCCACACCGTTTCCAAATTAATTGGTTCGCCTCCTGGTTATGTGGGCTATGACGATGGCGGACAACTAACTGAATTAGTGCGGCGTAAACCATACTCAGTGCTACTTTTCGACGAAATCGAAAAAGCGCACCCCGATGTATTCAATATGCTGCTGCAAATCTTGGATGACGGTCAACTTACTGATGGCAAAGGTCGGAAAGTGGACTTCAAAAACACACTGATTATTTTGACTTCCAACATTGGTTCCAAGGTGATTGAAAAAGGTGGTAGTGGCTTGGGCTTTGACTTCGACACTCAAGGCGACGCTAGTTACAACCGCATCCGCACACTGGTAAATGAGGAATTGAAAGCTTACTTCCGTCCTGAATTTCTCAACCGTCTTGATGAGATTATCGTCTTCACCCAGCTTTCCAGGGATGAAGTTAAGCAAATCGCTGAAATTATGCTCCGCGATGTTGCTAGTCGCTTGACGGAAAAAGGAATTATTCTAGAAGTTAGCGATCGCTTCAAAGAGCGTGTGGTACAAGAAGGCTACAACCCCAGCTACGGTGCTAGACCATTACGCCGAGCAATTGTACGCCTCCTAGAAGATTCTCTCGCCGAAGCAATGCTATCTGGTGAAATTACAGATGGAGACACAGCGATTGTTGATGTTGATGATGACTCTCAGGTGAGAGTACGAAAATCAGAAAAACGAGAGTTGCTCTTGGCAAATGTTGGCTAATGGCTCACCTCTTATCTAACTAGATGTCCTTGTTAGTGCATCTCCGACAAACATGAAATGGTATTGTATCTTACCCCTAGTATTTCTATTAGGGGCTTTTTTTATGCAATTCCTTTTTAGTGGGCAATACCCACCTACCCACAACTGTTTATAATGAGTTTAAGATATAGCAGCAATATGATTGAAAATCAGAACTTCCACATAGTTAAAGATACTGTCAGAACTGATGACAAAGGACGATTAACCTTGGGTACTGTTGCCAAAGGAAAGAGCTACCGAGTCCTCATCAATGAGACAGGACAAATTCTGCTAGACCCAGTTGTAAACATTCCAGAAAGAGAACTTTGGATATGGCAAAATTCTGTAGCTCGTACCTCATTAGAAGTTGGTATAAAACAGGCAAGTTCTGGTGAACTTCACCACTTAGGCTCGTTTACCCAGTATGCGGATCTAGAAATTGATGAATAGGGAGACATTAATCTCAAAATATAATCCTTGTCACAAGAGTTAATCTGCAACACTGAGTAATAGTGAATTTTAAGATAATATTTTCAACCGAGGCTAGTACAGCACTAGCTAAACTACAACAAACTGACTCTAAGAAGTACCAAAAAGTTTTAAAAACGCTGGGTTTAATGGAAATAAACCTACGACACCCTAGTTTGAATACTCACAAATATGAATCTTTATCAGGACCCAATGGAGAAGAAATTTTTGAAGCCTATGTAGAAAACAAAACACCTGCTGCTTTTCGAGTTTTTTGGTACGGATCTGAACCAGGAGTTTTAACTATCCTGACAATTACACCCCATCCTTAATGACACTGTTACAACTTACCCTTAGCGGTAGAGATGGCATCTTATTTTTATCCACAACTTATTGCGATATTCATTCCTTTGACAACAATTCTGATGCTGCTTCACTTTCAACTATATCCTCAGAATCACCAGACTTAGAAAAACCATCTGCTGCATCTTTGATAAAACCAGCTACAGGTACCGCGATTAGCAAACCTAAGACTCCAGCAACATTGGTGCCTATAAGCAAAGCAATTAACACCCATATTGGTCTAAGTCCAGTAAGTTTACCAAAAAGTCGTGGTGCGATCGCTTGATCAATTAACTGATCAATGACAACAGCCACCGCAAAAACCTTCACTGCTAGCCAAAAATCATGTGTGGCTAATATTAAAGTTATTACAATCAGACTAATGACATCGCCAAAGGGAATTAAACTCAAAAGCCCAATTGCCAAACCAAAGAGTAAACCAAATTGGACTTGAAAAACTAAAAACAATAATGTTTCTGAAACTCCCATCAGTAAAGCCAAAGTTCCTTGACCAATCAAGTAATTTTGGAAGTTTTGCTGAATAGATTGGCTTACCTTCGGAGCAAAACTTGCAGGTAACTTTTTAAATATACCCTCCCAAATTATCGGGCCATCTAACAATAGATAAAAAGTCAGTACTACTGTAATTAATGCCTCTGAGATACTATCAATAGTATCTATAATAATGCTTAAAAGCTTATCCGAAACAAACTCTAATTCATTAGGTAATTCTTGAGTTAATCGTGTTAACAACTGGCTGACATTTATATTGAATTTATGTCTAGAAAACCAATCATTTACAATCTGAAGTTTTTCTTCACTTGAATCAATCCATTGGGGAAGAACTTTAGCCATTTCATTAAATTGCTCTAAAATAATCGGTACTAAAGTGATACCCAGAGCAACAACAATTATTAATGCTAATATAAAAACTAATGCTACTGCATAGCTGCGTTTAACTCCCTGCTGTTGGAGAATCGAAACAGGATAATTTAAAACGAATGCCAGCAAAGTAGCTAAGACAAGAATTGTTACCACAGGTTGAAAATTTTTAACAAGCAAAAATGCTAGCCAACCATTGAGAAAGACTAGAGGAAATAGCAGCGTAAAAATCAACCATCTAAGTAGTTGATTGAGTGAGAAATTCATAATTAATTTAGAAATCAAAATTATTTCAGTTATTAGATTTAACCTGGGAATTAAATACAATCAAGTGGAAGTAAACCACAAAAATCTTTCCCTACTCTCTATTGTTTGAGTACTAAATTTCAGCAAAAGCTAAAAATTGTTCTTCGTTTATTCGCCCTGCTTGATACAGAGTATTAGTAATTTCCGAAATAGTTAAAACCGCATGACCACGATAACCATTTTGCTGTAACCTATCTTTTACCCCTTGTTCATGGTCGATAAATACTACAATGTCATTAACATTTAATCCTGCTGATTCCAACTTTTCTGCCCCTTCCATAACACTTTTACCGGTGATGAGAATATCATCAACCACCACAACCGTTTCACCAGGATGAAAGTTACCCTCAATTACTCTCCGAGTTCCGTGTGCCTTCACCTCTTTACGGGGAAAAATCATCGGACAATTAAGGCGCAAAGCTAAACCAGTAGCAGTAGGCAAAGAACCGTAGGGAATACCTGCTAACCTATCAAAATTGAGATTCTTCAAAATCTCTTGATATGCAGTGAGAACTTGATTAAAAACTTGGGGATTGGAAATAATTTTGCGTAAGTCAATGTAATAAGGAAATATCGCTCCTGATGCTTGAACAAAGCTGCCAAACATAATACACTCAATGTCATAAAGTTGTAAAATCAAATCCTGTTGAGGATGCTGATTTAGCAAACAAACATTAGAAAACCATACAGAACAAGTTGAATTTTCGTGAATAATTTCAGCTTTTATGTGATTAATTTCTGCACGTAGAGATTGGACTTCCTGAGATAGTTGTGTATTTCCCAACATATCTTGAGGAACAGGAATCAGCAAACCATCACCGTTAGTATTTAAACCTGCTTCTAAAATTTTCTTGAGGTTTGAACCTTGCGCCCAGATGCTACGCGCCATAATAATTCGTTCAGGAGCGATCGCTCGAATAAGTCTTAAAACTTCAGGATTTGTAGTTCCCACTTCCAAACCCAATTGTTCTGGAGTTCCCCAAGTTTTTGATTCTTTTACCACCTGTAAATAAAGGGGTGATTCTTTCGTAGGATATTGCTGTAAAGCTTCTGCACCTGGATTAGAAGTACAGCATAAAATAAACACAGCCTTATCAGGATAGACTAAAAAAGGTGCTACATGATCTTGTCCTGTATAGGGACTGAGAGTAATTGCATCTACCTGCCATTCTGTAAACACAGTCCGGGCAAAGATGGTACTAGTATTTAAGTCACTATGTTTGGCATCTAAAATAACTGGGATGTGGGCTGGAATAGCTGCTAAAGTTTTGTACAGCAGTTCTAAACCTGGAATACCCAATGCTTCATAAAAACCAAGTGTCGGTTTATAAGCACAAACGAAATCGGACGTTTCAGCAATAATGAATTGTAACCACTTCTCCAAGCCAGCGATAATATCTTGAGATTGATAACGCACAGGCATCATCTCTAGATTTGGGTCAAGTCCTACAAACAGTAAGCTTTGATTTTGCAATATATTACCATTCAATTTATCAATAAAAATCATATTTTTCGTTTTAAAAAAAGGATAAACACCTACATCATAGAAGTTACAAGTAGGATTACAAACGCGATTAATCGCGTCTGTACAGGAGTTAAGAATTATTCTTCTTCATCCTCCACTAAAGTTGTTCGTTTACCAAAACATTGATTCTGTAAGTTGAGTGCCCCCAACTTTACGCCCTAATAGAGAGTGAATCACTGCAAAGAGAATAAACATCGGGACTGAGGCAAAGTGAACAATTCGTAGTGCTTGCCAATTGCCAAATAAATCCACAATCCAGGGAAATTGAGCAGGTTTATACATTCCTATTCCTGTAAATAACGCCAGTAGCAAGATAGGAATAATTGCTGTATAGGCAATTCGATGCCAAGCATAAGTTATGCGTTTAGAATTTTGACTTTTTTGTAATGCTTTGAGATCATTAGCACCTATAAACCGATGTCGCCAACGCCGGGTAATTAAAACGTAAATTCCATACCATAAAAGATTTAACGAAAATAGCCACATTGCTGCAAAATGCCAGTGTCTACCTCCTGCAAGCCAACCTCCTAAAGTAAATATCGCAGGAATGTGCAAACCTGCACGTCCACCAAAAACAGGGTTGGCGTTGTAAATTTGTAGTCCACTGGTGAGCATGAGAAACAGACTAATAATATTACAGGAGTGGAAAATTTTGGCTCCTATTGCTTGGGTGGGTAGCTTGCGAGTTTGAGAGGAAACGGTCGAAGTCATAAGATTTTGACTGATAAAATTTGCTGTTTATCTGTTTTAACAATTAGCATCGGGTACTGAGAATTGGGCGTAGCAAAACCCGACTAAGTATAAGTGTCTATCTTAAGTAAATATACTAATCCTATTTGAGTTATGAAAATTATCGAACCGCCAAGAGGAGAAACAGAAAAGTTCATAAATCATTTAGGACTGCTACAAGTAGGTCAATATAAAAATTTGTCGTTGGTATAAAGCAGGAGGCAAGAGGGTTTCAATCTAGTTTATCTTTCTTTACATAGGTTGGTTTTATTGTGCCAACTGACTTAGCCCTGCAAATTTGGGAGTAGTATCGCTCACCCTTATTTTCCCATTTTATGATTCAGTATTTTAGCAAAGATGTTCAAAACCTGAGCCTATTTTATTAGCCGAGATATTTGCCAACCTGACTTTTTAGTAGTACAATTGTTCTAGTAGGTAACTTTATTTTCAAATTTCCACCAACTTTAGTGCGATGATGCAGCACTCGCTTTTCTTTTAGGAAGACCCCAGTGTTATTAATTCCTAATCAAAGGTGATGGATTTGTATTGCATACCAAGAAGTTTTTATGAGGTCAACATTATGATGACACAAGGTGTAATTACAGCCCAAGTTCAATCTAAAGTAGTTGAAAAATCAGAGTTTGAGCAATACGTCAATGCCCCCAATAGCGTTGGTGTCGAAAATTTTTCTAATATATCCCTTGCTGATGTCACTAAGACAATTTTGTATCATGCCTTTTGGTTGGCCGACCAAAAACAGAAAATTTCTTTGAAGGAGTACAGAAAGCTACTTTTTGACAAGGGCTGGAGGGGTGAGGAAAAAAGGTATCTTAAGATTGCTGCTGTATTTGGTAAGTTTTCACCCCAGGATTTAGCACAAATTGAACCCTTGACCATATATCAGCTAGCAAACAATAGTAACAAGTACAAGCCAGTAATAGAGGCTCTTCTGGACTTGAGCACTATCACCCAAGAGGCTGTGCGTTCTCTAGTCAAAGAACAACGCACTTCCAAAAAGCCAAAACTTGAAAAACCAAGTATTTGGCGGCGGACAAAGAATGGAGGAAGGTATTGCCAAATTCCACCCATTCACGAACCGAATGAGCAAACAGGGGTAACTCTGCAAAAGATGATGGATGAGGAAGGATTGAGCGCCCAGCAGATTGTGGCAGAGGCAATTGCCCTGCGGCAAGCTCATAAACAAGGGCGAATGGTAGTGGTAAAATCAGTTAAACTTGGCTAACTTTACTCTGATAAAGTTCAGAATCAACTTTTTCGAGCTCTGGTTCAGCTGCCATTAAATGTTGCTCTAAAATTGCTAAATTGCGAATATTGGACTTATAAAAAGCATCAAATAAATCACCCACTAAAGGCACGATGCCAACGAAGGCTTCTAGACCAACATTGAAAATCATTTTGGCTAAATCTTGGCGTGGGATACCGAAGCGGGTAGCTAAAAATATGATATAAGCTGAAAACGCTGTACTGACTAAATCACCGGCTCCTGGAACTAGACCAATGATTGGGTCTAGTCCAATATGAAAACCTGTCAGAGGGATACATATATATGTATCCATCAGGCGGCTAAGTTTGCGGATGCGGTTGAGAGTAGCAAGGCGTTTAGCAGCGTTCATAATTTTCGATATTTGCAGTTTTGGCTATGCCAAAAAACATTTTTACAAACTCTTCATTAGGGAAACCCGGACGCGCGTACAGCCCTTTGGGCATAAAAACCGCGCTTGCGTCTCCCCTTGGGAGAGGTTTGCGCTTAATTACCATATCTCCCAATACGGTTCGGATAAAACTTGATCCCCCCAACCCCCTTAAAAAGGGGGGCTAAGAATAGCTCTATTTCCCCCTTTTTAAGGGGGACTAAGGGGGATCTTTAAGGACTATGTACCTTAACCGAACCGTATTGCCATATCTCCCCACTCCCGCGACTTTCATGAGCCAGCGCTGTAGACGGGTTTCCCGTCTGTTTAGCTAATTTTCCTGAACCAGTAAAACTGACTTCACCGGGCGCTTGATGGGATTTCCCTCTAAATCAATCTTTCCGTAAAAGGTTTTGCCATTGTAATAAAGCGAAGACGAACTCCCTCCATCCAGGTTCATCGCTTTCTGGACACCAAGGGTTTTCATCAAATCTGCCAATACTGGCAACGAAATACCAGAGTTATTAGGAGCCGAAGCTTTTTGAGCCACCATTACTAAGACAATGCTACCATCACGGGTAATACCTACGGCAGTTCTGGCGTTGGGTTGGTTGCTGCCAAGTGCATCTCGTTTGTTGGCATTATCCACAAAGCCCTCTTGTACTGAAGTGAGTTCTGGTAATAGCTGCGGGCCTGCGCCTATTGCATCAACTAACTGACAACCTGCTGGCGATGACTCACTATGCAAGGTAATCGAATAGCGGATAGTTTGCCCACATCGGTAGCGGCGAAATTCTGCGCGATTAAAAATTTGACCCAGATAAGGCTTTAAGTTGGGATTGTTCACTAGCCAGGATCGGCTACCAGCTTGCCTTGTAGGATGACATAGGATGTAGATTTTTGGTTGGCTGGGTCAAAAAAACCTGCATTTAAGATTGCGATCGCTCGATGTTTTTGAGCAAATTCTTCTACAGTGCTTACTTTAGGTGATAATGCCGGAGTTATCAAAAATCTGCCGGGAATCAATAGGATGTGAGCTACGCTTTGGGGCAAGGTACGCTCTAAGTCGCGGATGGTTTTTGGAGGTGAGGGCGTAACAGTTGGTATTGATGGTGGTAAGGAACGCATATTAGGGACTTCCAAAAAATAAAATCACCACAAAATAATAATGATAATCATTATGAGAGGAGGAGCAGCCTTTGACTGCTCCTCTTTTTTGTAGTAAATTCAATTTAAATTCAAATTTTTGGGTGGTTGTAGGTTGATAGAGTTAACTGATTCAGTAAAAAATATATTAAAGGAAACGTCAAGTCAACTAAAAGTGTCTATACTGAAAAACATATCTTTGTATATTCTTCACCTTATTCACCGAAAAATATAGATTATGTAATTATCTTTTTATATTCTTCACGTTATAAATTGCTAGAATCACAAATGCAGAGATGATCCGAGTTAGTCAGGAACACTTACAAACTATCCGCACCCATGCCGAAAGCACCTACCCGGACGAGTGCTGTGGTATGATTTTAGGCTATCTGGCTGGTAAGGGCAAAATTGTGGTAGAAGTCATACCAACAGAAAATGTCTGGAATACAGAGGCGGCTACTGATTTTCCAGGCGATCGCACAACAGAAAGTAAAAAACGGCAATATGCGATCGCACCTCAAGTTATGTTACAAGCACAAAGGAAAGCACGCGATCGCTCACTGAACATTATCGGCATTTTTCACTCCCACCCAGATCATCCTGCTATCCCCTCAGAATGCGATCGGCTATACGCTTGGCAGGGATACTCGTATATAATAGTTACCGTCCAAAACGGCAAAGCTGGAGAACTCCGAAGCTGGAGCCTTGATGATACTCATCAGTTTCAAGCAGAGGCAATTGAAATAATTCCTAATTTATAATACTCAGAAGAGGCTTAACCCTTTGTTTCCCAAGTCCGCTTAGGCGGACTTGGGTTTGTATAGCCACAAATGAGCTTCATCGGGGCTTAATTTGACACGCATGAGCAATTATTTATGTACCCCTGCGTGGTCTATTTACCTGAAAATAGCTAATTAAGCACTTCGCTATCTTCCTCTGCTGCTGACTTATGGAATACGAATCACGATTAAACAACCACAAAATTGTTTTCGGTAAGTGACCATTCAATTTGTGCAAATTTGACCTGACTAAATGCACCCACACTGCCATCTTGGTCAAAGAACAATGCACCTGTAACGTTGTCATAGATAAATCGTTGATTGCTTGTGGTTGCAGATGTTCCGATGGTAAACTGCTCAGATGAGAGTGAACCTAGTGATAAACCGCCACTAAAGCCAGCGGACGATACTTGAATTAGTCCACCATAGCTATAGATAGTATCTATGCCTTCATTAAAACTATTGAAAGCAAAGGTATCAAAACCGTTGCTGCCGCCTATCAGTATGTCGTTCCCATCGCCTCCAAACAGCAGATTATTGCCTGATGAGTAGTCAACATTCAAGTAATCGTCACCAGCACCACCGTTAAGGGTGTTATTGCCAGAAACAGTATAAACTCCATAGGAAGAGTATAGCGAGCTATCGCCAGAGGCAGTAAGAGAATCATTGCCATCGCCACCATCGAGTAGGTTATTGCCAATTGAGTAGCTAATATCTAAGGTATCATCACCAGCGCCACCATTAAGGGTGTTATTACCAGAGATAGCATCAAGAGAAAAATCCTCGCCACGGGAAAAGTAAGAGCCATAGGCAGCGAGAGAATCATCGCCATCGCCCCCAAGCAGCAGATTATTGCCTGATGAGTAGTCAACACTCAAGTAATCGTTACCCTGTCCGCCAATAATCGTATCATTGCCATCATAACCCCCGAGAGAATCGTTGCCATTGCTCCCCACAATCAAGTCATCGTAGGCTGTACCAATGATGTTTAATCTTTCGATATTCTCGTAGCTAATCTCATTGGGACCTACCGTAATTGATCCTTGGTCAGTAGTAGCATTGAAAGTTGAAATGATCCCCCCTGTATAGTAATTAACATCGTCATATCTGACAGATAAGAAATCGTCACCTGTTCCTCCATTTACTGTTTGAGTCAATACAGAAGAGGGGGCGATATATGATGCACTGAAAGAGAAGGAGTCATTGCCATCATCGCCATTCAGTAGATTATTACCTCCTGAATTGTTAATGCTGAAAATATCATTACCATCGCCTCCGTTGAGAGTGTTATCGCCTATTGAATTGTCAACATTTAAGTAATCATCACCAGTACCACCGTTGAAGGTGTTATTGCCAGATGCGGTATAGCTTTGATCAAAATAGCCAGAGGCAGTAAGAGAATCATTGCCATCGCCACCATCGAGAAAGTTATTGCCTGTTGAATAGCTAATATTGAAGGTATCGTTACCAGTAGCACCGTTGAGTGTGTTATTACCTGATGCGCTACCTGCACTAAAGTTATCATTACCATCGCCACCATCGAGAAAATTATTGCCTGTTGAATTGTCAACAATCAAGTAATCATTGCCATCGCCACTATCGAGGAAGTTATCACCTGTTGCAGAGGTAGCATTCAAATAATCGTTACCAAAACCACCGTTGAGGGTGTTATTGCCTAATGCGGTAGATGCACTCAAGTTATCATCGCCATCGCCACCATCGAGGAAGTTATCGCCTTTTGAAGACTTAGCATTTAAGTTATCATTACCAACGCCACCATCGAGGGTGTTATCGCCTATTGAATTATCAACATTCAAGTAATCGTTACCCTGACCACCAATAATCGTATCATTGCCACTACTGCCCCCGTAGAGAGAATCGTTGCCATTGTTCCCCACAATCAAGTCATCGTAGGCTGTACCTGTGATATTTAATCGTTCGATATTTTTGTAGCTAGCCCGATTCGTCCCATCTGTAATCAAGCCTTGGTTAGTACTAGGGTTGAAAGTCGAAGTGATTCCGCTAGTAGCATAGGTGTAATCGACAGACAACAAATCAGCACCTGTTCCACCATCGAGGGTGTCATCACCTCTTCCCCCATTCAGCGTATCATTACCACTTGTGCCTACAATCAAGTCATTATAGGCTGTACCTGTGATGTTTAATCGTTCGATATTTTTGTAGCTAACCCGATTCGTCCCAGCTGTAATCAAGCCTTGTTTGGTACTAGCGTTGAAAGTCGAAGTGATTCCGCTAGTAGCATAGGTGTAATCGACAGACAACAAATCATCACCTATTCCCCCATCTACCGTTTGACTCACTAAGGAAGAAGGGGCTGTATATGAGGCACTAAAATAAAAGGAGTCATTACCAGACTCTCCATTGAGAGTATTTCTGCCTTGAACTTCATAGGCGTAAAAAGAATCATCTCCTGATCCACCTGAAACCCTATTGTTACCAGTAGAGGAATTAATACTAAGGATGTCATTTCCTGCACCTCCAGAGAGGGTATTATTTCCAGCAGAGGAAGAAGCATCAAGGAAATCACTCTCAGAGCCACCGTCTAAAATATTATTCCCAGAAGAAATGGAAATATCTAAATTATCAGACCCACTTCCACCCTTGAGAGTATTTTTCCCTGTAGAAGAGTAGGCAGAAAGGGAATCATTTTCAGAGCCACCATCTAAAATATTATTCCCAGAAGAGTAGGAAATATCTAAATAATCAGACCCGCTTCCACCCTTAAGATTATTTGTCCCTATAGAATAGGAGGCATAAAGAAAATCATTACCATAACCACCATCTAGGGTGTCATTGCCCCCATTCCGATATGGGTCATCATAATACCCATTACGGGGATCATAGTAATAAAAATTCCCATATAGGTAATCATTACCTCCTAAGCCTTTAATGAGGTCATTGCCCGGTGTGCCATATAGATCATCATTACCATTCGTGCCATTGATATTTGCCATAACTTTCTACCTACCTAAATTATTGATGTTTTCAGTAACTTCAGTTCTCAATCTGTTGTTAGTGCTGTTTTAAGGCACTGTAAACTAGCCGAGAGTTGAGGCTTTCAACTTCGATATGGTTTTAACGTCACCGTTGAGGGTTAGCAGTTTTTCCTAAAGATTCGCTATCTTAACTAGCTTGCACGTAATACTTATCCAAACTATCTAGGACTATATGTAAGTCTTAGGAACTGTACAAATTTACGAGCGTGTGGATGTTTGAAAATAGCCTGCTTCGGGCTTTTCTCAATTTTTGCGATCAATAGCTTGGCTATTGCCCTTCGGGTGTTTAGCTTGAAAATAGGGAACATATAAATAACCTTGTAATAACTATATACAGAATATTTACTTAGATGTCTATGCTTAAAGACATAAATTTGCGTATTCTTTACATGACTAGAGATAACTGTATAAAATACTGCTACTATTTCTCTGTTTATCATACTTTGATGATAGTCAATTCTTTGGAGATGCCTGAAGTACTTATAAAGAAGACTAATGAGTGTGGGGCAAATGCGATCGCCTATACCCTTGGCAATGATACTCGTATATAATAGTTAACGTCGAAAACGGCGAAGCTGGAGCCTTGATGCTCATCATCAGTTCCAAGCAGAGACAATTGAAAATATAATTTAACAGCTTAATTTTCAGACAGATATCATTTTTCGATAGGATTAATATTCTCGCTCTTCCACATCATAAATGTTATGCTCAATCCCAATCTGGATGAAATCCAGTTGACCAAAGACGATTACGAACGCTACTCCCGACATCTGATTTTGCCGGAAGTGGGAATGGAAGGACAGAAACGCCTGAAAGTCGCCAGTGTTCTGTGCATTGGTACAGGTGGCTTAGGTTCACCACTACTTTTATATCTGGCGGCGGCGGGTGTTGGACGCATCGGGATTGTCGATTTCGATGTTGTTGATACTTCCAATCTGCAACGCCAAGTAATCCACGGTACATCGTGGGTGGGTAAACCCAAGATTGAATCAGCAAAAAACCGTATTCATGAGATTAACCCCTATTGTCAGGTTGATTTGTACGAAACTCGCCTGAGTTCCGAAAACGCTCTAGAAATCCTTGCTCCTTATGATATCGTGGTGGATGGTACCGATAACTTTCCCACCAGATATTTAGTTAACGACGCTTGCGTATTACTGAATAAGCCCAACGTCTACGGTTCAATTTTCCGCTTTGAAGGCCAAGCTACTGTATTTAACTACGAAGGTGGTCCCAACTATCGTGACCTTTTCCCCGAACCACCACCACCCGGAATGGTTCCCTCTTGTGCAGAAGGTGGTGTATTAGGAATTTTACCAGGAATTATTGGTTTAATCCAAGCAACGGAAACTGTCAAAATCATTATGGGGCAAGGTACTACTCTCAGTGGACGGTTGCTGCTATACAATGCCTTAGAAATGAAATTTCGGGAGTTGAAACTGCGTCCTAACCCGATTCGCCCAGTGATTGAAAAGCTGATAGACTATGAACAATTCTGTGGAATTCCCCAAGCTAAGGCAGAGGAGGCAAAACAGCAGATGGAAAGTGAAGAAATGACTGTTAGGGATTTAAAGGAATTGCTGGATAGTGGTGCAAAGGATTTTGTCCTGCTGGATGTCCGCAACCCCCATGAGTACGACATTGCTAAGATTCCTGGTTCAGTGTTGGTGCCTTTACCAGAGATTGAAAATGGTAATGGCGTTGCTAAGGTGAAGGAAATATTAAACGGTCATCGCTTAATAGCTCATTGTAAGTTAGGTGGGCGATCGGCAAAAGCCCTGGTCATTCTCAAAGAAGCTGGGATTGTTGGGACGAACGTCAAAGGTGGAATTACTGCTTGGAGTCGAGAAATCGATTCGTCAGTGCCAGAGTATTAAAAACTAACCGCGAAGACGCGAAGAACACAAAGGTTTCTTTGCGTCTTTGGGTAAGGCAAAATCCCATGTCATGACTACCTCGAAATCTCATCTGAATATTTTATGGGTGCAAGTTTGGGTGCAGGGAGCAATTACCCTGACTTGGTTAATTTATAATGTGTATTTGCCGCAACTTTTGACTCAGTTTGGTTTTCCCGCCTCATTGGCAATTGGTTTGCTGCTGGCAGAAAATGCCTTGGGTGTTGTGCTGGAACCACTGGACAAAGGACTATGAACCTTTGCACAACTTCTCCGAACTCTGCAAAACCTAATTAACCAAGAGCAAAAAACAGGTGATAGATCACGATAGACTCTTTAAAGAATTAATCCAAACCTTCTTTTGGGAATTTATAGAACTCTTTTTGCCAGAGGTTTTAGAGTATGTTGCACAAGACAAACTAACTTTTTTAACCGAAGAAATATTCACCGATGTCACCACTGGAGACAAAAGAAGAATAGATTTATTAGCACAAGTAAAATGGAGAGAAGAAAACAGTTATTTCCTCATACATTTAGAAAATCAGGCATACAGTCAAAAAGAATTTGAACGGCGGATGTTTCATTACTTCGCCCGTTTAGATGCTAAATATTTAATGCCAATCTTTCCTATAGTTATCTTCTCTTACGATGAACCCAGAAGACCTCAAAAAAGCCAATATGCAGTTAACTTCCCTCACAGAAAAATCCTAGAATTTAATTACTTTGCCATCCAGCTAAATAACCTCAACTGGCGAAATTTTTTAAATCAACCAAACCCTGTAGCTGCCGCATTAATGGCAAAAATGGACTTTAAACCAGAGGAAAAAATTAAAGTTAAGCTCGAATGTTTAAGAATGCTAGTCACCCTAAAATTAAATCCTGCTAAAATAGAATTAATTTCCGGCTTTATTGATACTTATCTCAGATTAAATGCCACGGAAGAACAAGAACTTGAGACAGAACTAAAACAAGCCAACTTAGTTGAAGAGGAACAAATCATGGAAATTGTTACTAGTTGGATGGAAAAAGGAATTGAACAAGGAGAACAAAAAGTTATTAAAATACTGCTAAAACGGCGATTTAATTATATTGATCCTACCTTAGAAAGCAGAATTGATGGCTTATCTTCAGAACAAATAGAAAACTTAGCATCTGTAATTTTTGACCTTCAATCTTTAGAAGACTTAATTAAGTGGTTAGATCAACAAAATTGATCTAATCTTTAATGTTTTTCAAAAGATGGTATCGAATCAGCGAAGCGATCGCCCGATTTCTCGAACTCCATCCCCACAACTAAATTGATGCTACACAACAGTTGTAGTTGAAACTTT
Source organism: Chroococcales cyanobacterium (assembly GCA_038249935.1). GTDB lineage: Bacteria > Cyanobacteriota > Cyanobacteriia > Cyanobacteriales > Nostocaceae > Nostoc. The sequence goes on along the minus strand of JBBSCU010000007.1, from coordinate 4,312 downwards.
AGCAGCGATCGCCTTTACACACCTAATATTAAAGTCAATAATACGCAGAACTCTTGCTTTCTGATATTGTGAATACTTACCCAAGATTTTAAAGAGGTAATTATCGCAAATTTGATCTAACAATCTTCCAAAACTTTAATTTGCCTTACCCGTAATTGTAAATGCTGCCCAGTAATAAGGATGACTATAAAGATTTTTATCTGATGCCATCTTACTATTCCGATATAATTGTGTTGCTAAATAAGCTTTAATTCGTAACTCTTCAGGATGCAGATTATTTAGTAAATCTTCATACCATTTTGTCAGTTCTCCAGCAGTTAGTTCTTTGAGCCATAGTGTTGCTTCAGCTAAGGCAATAACTGCTGATTTATTGGGTTGTAATCGTCGGTAAAACTCTATCATCACCAAAGCACTAGCCGAAGATTCTACACTCCAGAGAGTACTCACTACATGAGGAACGCCCTGACTCAAAAAACCATTGACTAAACTCACATATTCGGTGCTGATAGTGTAGTTGCTACTGCTTAAATTTTCACAAGCAGACAGAGTAACGAGATTGTAACTTGCTAAATTTTGTTGACAGATTTCTTCTAGAGTTATTTTGTCTTCACCTGCTAATGCTAACTCTGACTTTTTAGGTTCACCCAAGTTATTAATCGTATGACCAGTAAAATGAAAAATGTTGTAATTATCAAATAAAGCATTTTCTACAAGATTTTTTGTAGCTTGCGACCCTTGAATTCGCTGGATATTACCGAACATTTGGCTAACAATTTCAGACTCAAGTTTGGCAAATTTCAGTGCAGGATAACTTGCACTTTCGGGATATTCAACACTGAGTACTGACTGATTTTGCCATTGCCAAATATCTTCAGTTTTTATTGATAAACCTACTTGAACACTAGGCAGATAGGTTGCGGTGAAGTTTGACTCTACATTCGGTAACTCTTCCTGAGATGGAGAAGAAAGATGGAAAAGGGCATGAAGTGGCAATCTGGACAAATCGCGGTGAGGAATTAAAATCAGTTGAGTGATCCCTTCAAGTTCCTGTGCAATTGTAGAAATATTCAGAATTTCATACAGTTGCAACAACTTTTGTTCCATATCAACTCGCCAAGAATGCTGACTTTTACCTTCTTTGTCCCTGTTGCGATATTCTTGGTATTGTTGATGCCAATCTTCTAGCCAACTTTCAAATTCAATTAGGCGCTGCACTGCTTCGGGGAGAGGCAATTCATTTAGACGGATGGCATCTTCTCCTAAAGATATTGCCCCCGTATCTTGCATGGGTGTAAAGAGAAGAATCGGTGATGGCGCTTGGTCTTTGAGGATGAAGGTGTGTAAAGCGACTGGACTAATATGCCAATAAATAATTGCTGTTGTGGGATTGAATAGTTGTTGAATTGCGCCATAATCAGGTGAGTAAATATGATCGTTCCAGCCATAAAGCAGCCAGTTTAAACAAGCATTTTTGCCTTGTTCGGCAATTTGCCAAGCTTCCACCAAATCACCTGACTCTACAGCTAAATCAACCGCCAATTGATCAAATCCGGCAAACTTCAGAGCTAACTGTTTTTTACTTTCGTCTGGGCGAGTTTCTTCACTCAGCAATTGTTGCAATAAATCTGTGCCGCGTTGCTGCAATTCTTGAACTTGGGTTGTTTGTCCCAAACCCATTAGCACTTTGCTCAGAGATTGCAAAACCTCTAAGTGGAATTGGGGAAAATATTCTAGTGTGAGGGTTAACAGTGCTTGCTGGTACTCAGATGCAGCTTTGCGCCAATAATCGCGGGAGTTAGGATGTTTTTTGCCTCGCTCGTAGTAAGTATTAGCGATCGCCAGATGCAATCTACCCCAACCTTCTGGGTGAGTATCTGTCCGCAGATGCTTTAACCCTTCTTCGTAGCTGGCTAATTTTCCTTCGTAGCCGCCCTGTTGTAAGGCGGGATTTGTCGCTGTTATACTACTCGAAATCAGCAAAGCGTCAGCATCCACTAAATTACCGATGGCAGTTCCCCGACCAATCCAAGCTTCCCAATAATCTTGTTTAATTTGCAAAGCGTTGTCATAACAAGCGATCGCTTCCACAAATTCTTCTAAATAAAACAGTGCTAATGCCTGATTATACCAAGCTAAGTGAAAGTCGGGTTTAATGGCGATCGCTTGCCGATAGGAGGCGATCGCTTCCGTGCGGCGACCTAAGTTATCTAAGGCTATACCCCGGTTGTACCAAGCTAAGTAGAAGTCGGCTTGAACTGACAATGCTCTGTCCCAGGAGGCGATCGCTTCTGACCATTTTCCTAAATTAAACAGCACTACACCCCTATCTATCCAAACCTCGTGATATTCTGGGTCAATTTCTATGGCTCTGTCGTAAGATATAATCGCCTCGGCAAATTGTTCGCTGACAGCTAGGGCTATGCCTCGGTGATACCAGTTTTCCTGGTCTTCTGGTTGCAGATGCAGCGCTTGGTCATAACTAGAAATAGCTTCGGGTAGCCACCCTAACTTTAGCAGCGCTAAACCCCGGCTAGACCAAGCTTCTTGGTAGTCTGGTTTAATTTCTATGGCTTTATCAAAAGAAGCGATCGCTTCTTCAAAATATCCTAATTCTCCGAGAGTTCCACCTCGGTTGTACCAAGCTTTGTAGTAGTCTGGTTTGAGTTGTGTAGCGGTTTCGTAAGCTGCGATCGTTTCCTCAAAACGTTCTAAATGAAACAGCGTTAGGCCTCGATTAAACCAATATTCGGAGAATTCGGGTTGAAGTTCAATCGCTTGGTCATAAGATGCGATCGCGCCTAACAAATCACCCGTTTTCGCTTGCTGAAGACCTTGATAAAACCACCCTTGAGCCTGGGTAATCGGATTATCGCTATGCCGCTCAATAATACCGGGAGAATTACTGCTTTGAACTGCCAAGTTAGAAGCAAGTTGCTGGACTAAATTGCTACTTTCATCCAACCTTACCCACAACTCATCTAGGGTATAAGCCACATTTGGCTCTAAATTTGTCAACGTATTATCCCAGTTTTCCACTGAGGAAGACGTTGTTAATTCAGTCCTTTGTCTAGTAAAAAGGAGATTTGTTGATGTTTTAGTTGTAGTAACTTCCTCTTCATCGCCGAACCTCAGTTGGGCTAATGAAGTGATTGAATCTTCTGCGGCGGGGAGAGGGAAATTTGCTCTTATTGTGGTTTGAGCATCTTCTCGTTCATATTCCAATACCGATTCCTCTAAATTCTCGCTCAATCTTTCCTCAGAAGAGGTATTTTGGGAAGTTGGTGTGATTAGTTCGGCATCTTGGACATCATATTCCCATAACTGTTCCCCTAAACTGCGGATTAGCTCTTGCCCAGGGGAAGTTGAGAGAATTTCTTCATCGGTTGTGGTTTCTCGGATATCCGGCTCGTCATACTCCCATAACTGTTCGCCCAAATTGCGGCTCAATTCTTGCCCAGGAGTGGTTTCCACTACATCTTGCGCCTGATTGTCCTCAAACTCTATCTCTGTGGGTAAGTTTTGCATTAGCCGAATGCCAATGTTATGTGCAACGTCTCCAATTCTGCCGACACCAAGTTCCCCCAATTGCACCATCTGTGTTGCTAAAAGAGGATTCGGTGTGGGTGAAGCTAGCAAGCGATCGCCAAACATCACCAACCAATCTATCCAGCGTTCAGCCGGAATCCGATTTTCGATCCGTTGCAGATACTTCAATGCCCACTGTCGTCCTCGTGCTTGATGCACGCCTTCTAACAATTGGATAAACAATTGTTCCAGATCGGCATTGGTGAGTTCTGGTAGTACCTCCACCAGATTCTGTCCTCTCGCACCCTTGAGAGAACTAGTCTGCTTACTTTCGATGAGGCGCTTTAAAAGCCTTTTAAGCGACTGCGATATCCGCCTGAGCATCTGCCACACTCTTGGATTTTGTTTTTCTAGATTGTAGCCATCGTTGTGTTAAAAAAATCATCAATTACTTAAAAATCCATTAGATTCGGACAGCGCTTCCGTCGCAGGGTTAGCAAAAAATATACAAAGCTTCAACAGTATAGCATTACAACGTTACAATTTCCAGATTCAACTCTTGAATTTGGACTTTACGAAGCAGTTAATTTTCTGTTTGCTCTGTAGTCGATTCACCAGCAGGATATAATTGACTAATCAATGCCTGAACAAGAACTTGTGGATCATCTGTCTCAACGGAAAGTTGTTGAGCAATCTGCTGGCGTAAGTTTTCGTCTTCCTGCAACATCACAAACAACTCTTCAAGGGTGACAGTTTGGTATTCTTCCTCCGGCAAGTTTTCTCCCCC
>JBBSCU010000006.1:0-46362 GCA_038249935.1 Chroococcales cyanobacterium | reverse complement strand
TTACCGAAAATTTAGACTTTGGGTGAATTGTATTAAAAGTGCGATCGCTGTATTCTATATGTACTAGCGAAATATTCATCCACCTATTGCTTGGGCATCAGGAGAAAAAAATGAGAGAACGCATAGGCCAGCCTAAAAAAGCTACCACTGCTTCCTTCTCAATACCTACACTCAAAGAACCGACACGCGGCTTTGGTTTGGAGTCCAATGGCGCTTCATCTCAAGCAACGAGTGAGATGCGATCGCGAAACTTACCTTTAGGACACGACATTAGTCGAATATCACTGCGCTCACAAACCAAACTTACAGTTAACCAGCCAGGAGATGTTTACGAGCAGGAAGCTGATAAAGTTGCAGGGCAAGTAATGCAGACGATGAGCGAACCTGTAAATAAACAATCTGTGCAACGAGAAGAATTGCCAGAGGAAGAAGAAGAATTACAAATGAAATCTCTGGCAGATTCTAATATTTCACTGCAACGAGAAGAATTGCCAGAGGAAGAAGAAGAATTACAAATGAAATCTCTGGCAGATTCTAATATTTCACTGCAACGAGAAGAATTGCCAGAGGAAGAAGAATTACAAATGAAGCCTCTCAATGCTTCACCTCAAGCAGTTACCGGGGTGCAACCCTCAAACAAACCTCTCACCCACGATATTAGTCGAATGTCACTGCGTCTACAAACAAGACTCACAGTTAACCAGCCAGGAGACGTTTACGAGCAGGAAGCTGATAGAGTCGCAGGGCAGGTCATGCAGAGAATGAGCAAGCCGGGAAATCGCCAGTCTATCCAACGAGAAGCATTCCCAGAGCCAGAAGACCAATTACAAATGAAATCCCTGGCAGATTCCATAACTCCTTTAGTACAGCGTAAAGGTGGTAAAGTGGCAGCCACCTCCGACCTGGAAAACTCAATCCAACAGGCACGCGGAAGTGGACAGCCACTCGCAGACGATATCCGCCAACCAATGGAACAATCCTTTGGAACTGACTTCAGTGGTGTCAAAATCCACACCGATAACCGCTCTGACCAGCTCAACCAATCGGTTCAAGCGCGGGCTTTCACAACAGGACAGGATATCTTCTTTCGTCAAGGAGAATATAGTCCAGAAAGTCATGGAGGGAAGGAATTACTTGCCCATGAATTAACTCATGTTGTCCAACAAAATGGCGGTGCAGTACAGCGTAAATCTATTCCAGATCAAGGCGTAAAAAAACAAGATATAGACTAAGCAATCCTTAACTCGCCCTTTAGCGATGGAAGAGTAATTCAGCGTAGAGAAAATCCTCCGTTACAAACTGAGCAAGATAACCAGGGACAGTCAAAGCCACCAGCTAATAAGGCTAATTCTGAACCAGGGGAAGGACAACATTACACTCTACAACCAAGACATTATCATCAGATTCAATAGGAATATTGTTGATCAAGAAAGCCTGACTAAATTTTTAGAATATCTTGAGTTAGAGATAATTAGAAAGCGCAGTCATTTAACAGAAGAACAAGCCACCATTGTAGCTGATGAAATAGACCGTGATGTGTGGTTAAAAATCAAGCATAAATAAAGATATTGATGAAAGCGACACTCCTCACGTAGCATTAACATTAGAATTAGAGGGCTTGTTGTGGACAGGGGATAAAAAACTTAAAGAAGGATTGAAACGAAAAAACTTTAACCAGTTCTTTGAAACCAGCAGCTTGTAGAAAATTAGTTAGTATTGATGTAGAAGGTGATGGTAATCTCTCGCCAAAAGAAGCGATCGCCTCTCTTGCAGACCCCAAAATTAAAGGGTAATTGATCAATCAACTACCCCATGAAATTTGATAGCTTTTCGCAAACCTAGTGGATCAACTAAAGCTTTTTACTACACAACATATATAGTAAAATTAACTAGATTATCCTGACCAAATCGCAGTATATCACCGTTAAGTAGGCGATATTGCATCCCAGGAGTCAAAGGATTGTTGTTTAAATAAATACCATTTGTACTCATGTCAACAATCATGTACGAATTTTGCGACCAGTCCCAATCGACTCGCGCATGACGACGAGAGACTATTCCCTCACTGGGAATACCAGTCAAGTCAATTTCTGGCGGCGCTATTCCTGAACTCTGACTACGGCGACCAATATAACCGCCTTCGCCAACGAGGTTAAATTCTCTTCCTGTGGTATGAATTAGCTTTAAGAGTGGCGCTCTTTGAGGCGGGGGAGTATAAACCGGTGGTGTTGGTGGATGAGAAACCCGTGGCTGATACTGAGTTGAATAATCAACAGGGGCTTGGGGGGCTTGGTAGTTAGGTTGGGTTTGGTAGTTAGGTTGGTCTGTTGCTGGCGGCTGATACTGAATAGGTTGTTGTTGAATAGGTGGCTGTTGACCAGGCGGTTGACTAGGCGGTTGTGGTGTAGGAGCAACTACATTACCCACAGGAGTCGAACACCAGGGACAAACCTTAGCATTGTTAGGCAGGGCGCGGTTAAAATATTCGCAGCTGGGATTAGGGCACCGATTTGCAGGCATAGGAATTTATATCATCAGGCATAGGTTGTAAAGCTACAAGACCTACTTTACTAAGTAAATACTGACCCTGACGAGTAGTTAGCATCTCAGCAAATGTAGAACCACCCCGTAGGCGGCTGCTGTCTTTAGGGTACACTACAAAAATAGGGTATCCCAAGGGATAGCTTTGGAAAGTTGTAACATCAACATAATAATCATCATGCTGACACAAGTCATCTGAGGGATTAATTGAGCGGCGTGAGCGCCGTTGAAACAGAGGTTGACTAGCTGACTTTTTGCCATCCACTATAGCTAGGGGATAGCCAGTACACTGTTTCCAAGTTTTACTGATAATGCCAAAACTAATAATACCAGTGGTTCGCCCCTCTAGAGTTTCGCTGCGTATCTGGTTTTGGGTCTTTGTCGTATCAAGTTTAGTAACTTTCGCTGCAAATAAAGCTTCATCCTGAGGGGCGTTTTTAAGAACTATTTCTTGAAATTTACTGATTGCTTCCGGTTCGGTTGGGGCAAAAGGTTTCACCGTCAGATTTGGAAGTTTGGGATTAATTTGCTGCCAATTAGTAATTTTACCTGTGTAAATTTGACGCAATTGCTCAAGAGTTATTTGTCCTCCAAGAGCATTAGCAAGATTTGAGTCTCTCTTATTAAATGCTACAAAAACAAGTAACCCATCAGAAGCAACTTGTTTTTTATCAAGTTTATCTGTGATCTGATCTACCAAACTAGTAATTGCAAAATCTTTTTTGCTTGTTTGGACTTCTTGTATACTTTTAATTGGATTATTTTCATTTGATGACAAAACAGATTCATAGTTAAATGTTGCTGTTGCATCTGGCTTTGGTTTAGTCAATAAATTTACTAAACGACTCTTATCTACTGGTTGCGTTAAAACATAGCTCCATGTACTGTCTTTTTCTCCGGTGTAAGTAAATTGTCCTGAAGGAACGTTGGGAACTTCTGAAAAATTCCGCACAAGTTTAGACCATTGTATATATTTATTACGACAATCTGGTTTCTTAGTCAAAAGCCAATACAAAATTCCCCCGCTAAGTAGTAATAAAGCCAGAATTCCTAGTAAAATTAACGGCATTGGGAAACGCTTTTTTATTACTTGAGAAGCTGGCGATCGCAATTTTACTGAACTATCGGCATGATCTTCTTTGGGTAGTTGCAGCAATGCTTGACGAGCCGCTTCTGCACTCTCAAAAGGAGTCTCTAGCCTAATTAAGCGATAAATAAACTGTTTTAAATGGCTATCATTATCTGGCCATTGTTGATTATCTCTCGGATCTAGAGGCTGGTTAGAAGATAAATTAGTTGTGCGTCCTACCCATGAATAAAAGGCTACTAATCCTAATGATTCTAAATCTTGCTCAGGTCTAGCGGGCGCGGGTTGAGCAATAATGGGTGGAATAAATAAGTTTTCCCAGATAGCTAAATCACAAAAGTATATAGAAAACTTTTGATTATTTTCTACCTTAATTAAAGTACTATCTAAACTAATGTTGCCGTGAGTGATACCCAGTTGTGTTTGATTGGAGGGAAAACGCAGCTTTTGGGTGTGGAGAAACTGGAGAGTTTGTAGACCTTGATTTAGTACCTCACGCACATCAGCAGATGTCATTGCTCCCTTTTCTATGAGATACTTACCTAAAGTTTGGGATGGTTCTATTCCTTTGATAATTAAATAACAGCGTTCTCCTTTATCATCTGCGATCGCTTCTCTAGTTTCCAATAAACGGAAGTTTTGAATTCTACTATCGGCTAAACTTACCCCACCCACCCGTTTGAAAGTGTCTTTCCGCTTTACAGTCTCGCTTTCATTAAAACAACGATTGGGTAACAGGTATTCTTTGATGATTACAGGCTGTTTGTCCTTAAGTTGGATACCTGAATATAAGCGGCCTAAACCCCGCACACCGACAAAACTAGCTATTTGATAAGTTCCCTGACTTCCTTTAATCTCAGCCTCCTGCGGTAAAGTTGCTGGAAAACCACATTCCAAGCAGAACTTAGCGCCCTTGATTTGTTGCGCCGTTTGGAAAGGGCGATCGCAATTTAAGGGAGAATTATACGAGCAGGGGTATTCTTGATAAAAAGATTCAAATGAAGGCATATAAACAAAGAGTTTCGTGAATTGCGCCGATTACTTCTGTCGCGCTCAAGCATGAACTAATCCTAACTTGAGGGCAGTCACAATCGCTTGAGTCCGGCTAGTAACCTTCAATTTTTCAAAAATACTTGTGAGATGCGCCTTAACAGTAGCAACTGTCACATATAAACCTTTAGCGATTTCTTCATTAGAAGCACCTTTAGTTAACCAGTATAAAACTTCTTGCTCTCTTTCTGTTAAATGCACCTCATGACACGCTTTCAGACAAGAGTCTGAATAAGCCTGAAAAAACCGGAAAAATCGACTAGCAACTTCTGAAGGTAGATATATTTCAGACTTTGTAACAGTGTCAATAGCTTCACATAGTTGTGTTGCCAAACGATTTTTAAACACATAACCTGCGGCTCCCCCTTGCATTGCCCTAAAAATCCAGTCATCTTCTTGATGAGCCGACAATACTAAAACCTTGCCAGTATAAGCAGTTTCTTTGAGACGTGCCAGAACTGTAATCCCATCACATCCTTTTAATTGCATATCAAGCAAAATTAAATCTGGACACTTCTGGGATGTAAATTTTAAAACTTGCTCTACAGAATCAGCATCACCCACAACTTCTACAGGTAACGCAGAATTAATACTATAAAAGTTGAGGAGAGTACGTAATCCTTGGCGGAAGCGTTCTTCGTCATCTACCAGCAAAACTGAAAGTTTATGATCATTATTCATCTTTTTAATTACGAATTACTTATCTGCTCCTTGGTCGAGGTAAAATTACAGAAAATTGCGCTCCGCTTTCTGATAAAACTTGCGCCCAAATACTTCCTTGATGATCCAGAATAATTTTTTTAGCAATAGTTAAACCCAGCCCTGTACCTCCTTTACGCCGGGAATAAAACGGGGTAAATACTTTTTGTAAATCCTCTTGAGATAGTCCTGAACCTTGGTCTGAGATTTTAATTAAGACTTCATCTTGAAAGATTTGCCAACTACAGGTAATCGTTCCTAAATTAGGACTGAAATACACAGCATTACTAAGGATATTATCAAATACCTGTTTTATTTGTAACCTGTCTACTTTCAGGATTGTCGATGTATCAGGAATTAATATTTTAAGTTGCTTTTGATTAATTAAAGGTTGTAAGCTTTTTACACTTTCAACTACTAAATTCTTTAAATCTTGAAAGGTTACTCTTAATTTTGCTCCTTGACCACAATCAATCAGCTCATTTAAATTAGTATCTAAATCTTGTATGCTTTCGCCAATAATTTTTGCTTGCTCTTGCCAAGGATTATCCTCTAACCCTAAGCATAAATTATGTGCATATAATCCGATAAGTCCTAGAGAGTTACGCAATTGATGTCCGACTCGATGCAAGATATCTTCCAGAAGTTGAATTTCAGTTCTTTGTCTTCCATAGCCTAAATAAATATTTACATACTTACTCAGGAGCATCGCGGAGCGTTTGATGTACAATTGCAAACTTGATGATAGAGGTTCATGAGTAATAATTTGAATGTATTCAGGTTTTTGATTTCTATAGGCTATGGGGCAAATGTAAGAAATAGATGAAAAGTCTTTAAGTCTAAATTTATGTAAACTTAAAGCAGGTGGAAAATCTGTAAGCCATGCTTCTGACCTCAAATAAGCTAAAGTTTTTTTAGAAAATTTAGCTTGGTCTTGACCATAATTTATAACTTCTTGATGAGTTTTCAGTAAGCAATCATGATAGACAATCCGAGCGAAAAAAATTGGATATTGACTAGTTAACTGCTCAGACTCTAACTGACAAAAGCTTTGGATGTCTGAGGAACTCAAACAATTAGAGCCATTTTCTAGTTTTTGTACAGAAAAGCCTAGTGTCATAGCTTCACTCGCTTTTTGCAATCAAATGTTTTTACTCTTCTGCTGAACAGTATAAAATTATGCAGCCTCAGCAATGTTTATTTTTTTGTTAAGTTATCTTGTTAGATAATTAATACAAAGAATTATTAAGTTTATATGCAAAACTGCATCTCATTTTCCTAAGTATATATAGGTATGTAGCAGTTTTTAGTTGTCAAAATTGGATAAATCGGTTTGTAGTGAGTGCTACCCTATGGGAACGCTTCGCTAACAGCGCTCAAACCAAGGACTAAAGTCCTTACTACGAACTTATTTGTCCATCAAAGCTAGACTAATGCTCTAGGGTAGGTTTTTCAGCCCATCCCGCACTAAAAAATGTAGTATATTCAATTCCGAACTACTCCAGACTAATCTACAAACTGAAGTTGCTGCTTTTCGGATTTTTAAAAAGCTAATATTTTCCAGCCTTCTCAATCATCATTCCCTACAGTGTACACACAAGTCAAAAAAACTCGACTTGTAATTGTTCTCTTGTTCCCATGCAGAGCAAATGCCTGATTACTTACTCAAAAGCAGCTTTGACTTACTCAAAAGCAACTTTGACTTACTCAAAAGCAACTTTGACTTACTCAAAAGCAGCTTTGACTTACTCAAAAGCAACTTTGACTTACTCAAAAGCAACTTTGACTTACTCATTTCGGTGTTTTCCGCAAGTCAAATAAGCTTTGACTTACTCAAACCCCAGTTTGCTTACTAATTTCGGTGTTTTCTGCAAGCAAAAGGCAGAGCGAAAGTCATTCGCGGCTACACAGGCAAAGTCTGCCTCTGCGGATAAAAACCAAAAACCTCACCCTGTTCTATCGAACATCCCTCTCCTTAGTAAGGCTATGGTGTACACACAAGTCGAGTTGGGAATCAAATAGAGATATTATTTTTAAAATCGCGCCAACGGCTTACCTCGACTTACTTCGGCTTCTCTACGAGACGCTACGCGAATGCTCAGTACAAGTTGGTCAGTACAAGTGTCCAATGCCCCATTAAAGAAAATATCGACAAAAGTCTAATTAACTTTAGCAGGATCATACAGATACTCTAGATGCATCTGGATTAGCTACCAGCAGAATACCTTCATGCTTATCTTCGTTCTTCAAACTTTAGCCGAAATTTTAGCTGGAGGAACCTCACTTACCAGTACGGAACAAATTGACTTTAGCCATCCTGGTAATCGAAGGGAAGAGGGAGCAGGCCCGACTCTCAATTTATACATTTATGATATACGTGAGAGTAAGCAGGTACAACATTCTGGCAGGCAAGTTGAACGCAAGCTAACACGCTCTCTCCAACCTGCTACTGTAAGTTGGGCACCCGCTTGGTTTGATGTTTCGCTGCTATTAACAGCCTGGGATAGAACAGCTTTAGGTGAGCATCACTTTATCAGTGAAGCGTTGACTGTGCTGTTGCGCCATCGCACCTTAGAAGAGGAGTTTTTGGTTCCAGAATTACGGGGCTATGGTAATTTGAACATGACACTTGCCCTAGAGCCGCCAATTGAGGTTGGTTCTTTGTGGAGCGCTCTGAATGTGCCATTGCGTTCAGCCTTATATTTGACAATTACAATCCCCTTTGAGCCACAACCGACTTCAGTACCCTTGGTTTGGGAGCGAATTTTCAATTTGCGAAATCAATTGTCTCGTGATAATGACAGTTTAGTCTTAACTAGGCGAGTTGCGATCGCGGGTATTGTCAAAAGTGCGGTGACAAATCTACCATTGGTAGCTACAGAAGTAACTGTCAGAGGAACCGAAAAGTCCATATTAACAACTAAAGAAGGGCTGTTCTTCTTTGAAGACCTTCGTTTAGGTAATTATGTTTTGACTCTGAATCATCCTGGCTATTTACCCCAAAACGTCAATGCATTGGTAGATAACCAAAGTAATACTTTCAAAGAAATATTTCTAACTCCTGAATAAATTAGATTTTTACTGACTTGGAGAGACTTTCATGGCTAGACTTGATTATTTTGCTCCCGGTGTCTATATCGAAGAAATTGACCGGGGTAGCCGACCGATTGAAGGTGTTAGCACCGCAGTTGCGGGATTTGTCGGCTTTACTGAAGATGTTCGGGGTGGGGCTGAGTTATATAAACCCGCGTTAATCACCAATTGGACGCAATATCTTAACTATTTTGCCCGTCCCAACTCTGATGGGTTTACCGACTTCAACGCCTATTTACCATTTTCAGTCTACGGCTACTTTATGAATGGTGGCGGTCGCTGTTGGGTGACAAGCATTGGTACTCAGTTACCAGGCGCACCCAAACCCGCGAATCCAGAACCCGCTTTCTTACGAATCAACGCTAGAGGTAATCGTCCAGCCCTCCGCCTGACTTTGCGCCCTGAGCAAGCAGCAGGTGGATTAGTAAATATTGTCATTATTGATGGTTCGCCCCGCGCTCTACCCGAAGGTACTGAAGGAGAAGCGCCGCCAAATACGGGTGAATATTTCATCATCCAAATTCGTCGGGGAGATGAACTTTTAGAGCAATACGAGAATTTGACGATGAACCGCGAACCTAGCGCTCAAACAGCGACTTATGCAGTAGCGGCATTAAGAAATTCGATGTATGTCACTGTAGAAGACGTTACTCAAAGTGGACAGCCCTTAGCTCGCCGTCCAGTTAACGGTCAATATGAATTAGCGCCGCCCATTGTTGCGACTACACCCGATAGATTTACACAAAATTTAGAAGGGGTTCGAGACGATCGCACCGGAGTACGCGGTATCTTTGAAGTTGATGAAATCACGATGCTAGCCTGTCCTGATGTGATGCGGGCTTATCAAGAGCAGATCCTTAATTTAGATCAAGTCCACGGCATCATCGAGCTGATGATTAGTATGTGTGAGGGTTCTGCTAGTGGCGATATTCCCAATCCGCCCAACCGCATGGTTGTACTGGATGCGCCACCGGAAGCCGTCAAACCTCAACAAGTAGTGGAGTGGTTGAACAGATTTAACCGTCGTTCGATGTTTGCGGCCCTTTATTATCCTTGGATTAAAGTACCTAATCCACGCGATCGGGGTAATCCAATTTTAGTACCTCCTTGTGGCCATGTAATGGGTGTTTGGGCGCGTACTGACGAAACCAGAGGAGTTTACAAAGCCCCTGCAAATGAAGTTCCCAGAGGTGTAATTGGTTTGGGCTATGATACAAACTTCCGCGAACAAGAACTATTAAACCCCCTGGGGATAAATTGCATTCGCAGTTTCCCCAACCGAGGCATCCGCATTTGGGGCGCACGCACTTTAGTTGAGCCAGATAAAACAGAGTGGCGTTACATCAGCGTGCGTAGGCTAATTAGCTATATCGAAAAATCCCTAGAACTGGGGACTCAGTGGGTAGTTTTTGAACCGAACGACCAAGATTTATGGGCGCGTGTCACCCGCACCGTCAGCAATTTCTTAGAGCGCATCTGGCGTGAAGGTGCTTTATTTGGGGCATCTCCAGCACAAGCATTCTATGTCAAGTGCGACGAAGAATTAAACCCACCAGAAACCAGAATTTTAGGACGTTTGTACATCGAAGTCGGTGTTTGTCCCGTCCGACCTGCTGAATTTGTTGTTTTCCGCATCAGCCAATGGAATGGTATCGAAGATAGCGAATAGGGCAAGAATTCTCCTCTTGTACAGACGCGATTAATCGCGTCTCCCCACTCCCCATTTCAAAATTAATTACACACAAAGGAGTCTAAAAGTATGGCCGGCGAATTTTTAACCTCTTGTAAATTCTACTTCGAGGCTGATGGAATTACGGATAAATTCATTAAAGAGATTAGTGGACTAGGCGTTGAAAATACGCCAGCCCAAGAAGTCCACGGTTCATCTAAGAACGCTAAACTCATGCGCCAAGCTACCCCAACGGTTGTTAAATTTACTAACATCACAGTAAAAGTCATTGCCACTGATGATATAGACCTTTATACTTGGTATCAAAAGTGTAACGAAGACATGGGAGACCCTCGTCAGTGGTCACAGAATCGCAAAACTGGTTCGGTGGTTGCTTATGATCAACAAGGTTCTGAAAAAGCACGTTGGAACATTGTCAATTGTTATCCTTGTAAATACACTGGCCCTACCTTAACGGCCTCTGGTGGCGACATGGCAAATGAAACAGTTGAGTTGGTTCATGAAGGAATTAAACGAATTAAATAATTAGCATTTCCAGTAATAAATAACAGTGGTACAGTCTGCAAGCAGAATTCCAGAAGTTCTTACAGCCCATCGGTTCTATTTAGAACTGACACTAGAAGGTCAAAACGATGCCAATTGTTTCTTTTTGGAGTGTCAAGGTTTCAAAAGAACCCAAGAGGTAATTGAAATTTCTGAGGTCACTTCTCAAACCTGGGGTACAAAGGGGCAATCAAAAGGTCAGGTGGTGAGAACTAAACTTCCTAGCAATGCCAAGAGTGGTAATCTCATTCTGCGTAGAGGTACCACCAAATCTATGGATTTTTGGAAGTGGTTTGAAAAAGTCCAACAGGGTAATTGGTCTGAGCAACGTAGACTTGTTGCTTTGTCTATTTATAATCAAGCAAGTCAAGAAGTAGCTAGATTTGAATTAGCTGGTGCTTGGCCTGCAAGTTATAAAATTTCTGATGTTAATGCCCGCAGCCATGATATTGAAATTGAGGAGGTGGAGGTTGCTTTTGAGGAATTTAAACGTGTGAAGTAATTAGGAGAAATATGTTTCCAACAGAGTTTGAATTTATACTGCCAAAGGGGTATCTAGACTCTGAAGGCAACCTCCACCGCAAAGGTGTAATGCGGTTATCAACGGCGATAGACGAGATTGCACCCTTGCGTGACCCACGCGTTAAAGCTAATCCGGTTTATGCCACAATTATTATCTTGGCGCGAGTGATTACCCATTTGGGTGCTTTATCTGAAATAAATCCGGCAATAGTGGAAAACTTTTTTTCCCAAGATTTAAATTATCTCCAAGATTTTTACCGTCGAATCAATGGATTGGAGGGTGAAACTTTTATACTAGAAGAGACGGTAAATTCTCCTGAACCACTGCTTCATAATTGAATGGGGACTGGGGTATTGGGCATGGGGGAGCAGGAGAGTAGAGAAAAAACTCATTAATGGAGTTCAAAGCCTCATTAATGGAGTTCAAAGACTCATTAATGGAGTTCAAAGACTCATTAATGGAGTTCAAAGACTCATTAATGGAGTTCAAAGACTCATTAATGCAGTTCAAAGACTCATTAATGGAGTTCAAAGCCTCATTAATGGAGTTCAAAGACTCATTAATGGAGCTAAAAGCCTCTTTAATGGAGTTCAAAGCCTCTTTAATGGAGCTAAAAGACTTATTAATGGAGTTCAAAGACTCATTGACGAGTATTAAAGACTCATCCCCTATTTTTAATGCCCAGTGCCCAAATTAAATAACCTATGCGCCGTAAGAAAGATACTCTCTGCACAGAATTTACTTTTACTCTTCCTAGAGGGTTGAGTGATGGTGAAAACCGAGTACATCGTCATGGGGTGATGCGTTTAGCCACCGCCAAAGATGAAATTTTGGTGCAGCAAGAGCGCAGAGTTCAGCAAAATCCAGCTTACGGCGTTTTAGTAATGCTTGCACACGTCATTACTCGCTTGGGCAGTTTCAACTCTGTTAGCCCTGATTTACTCGAAGGACTGCTTCTACGTGACATTGCTTATCTACGAGAATTTTATAATCGAATCAACCAGCAAGGCAATGTCCACATTCCGACACAATGCCCCCACTGCAATACTCAATTTTCAGTGGAGATGGAACTGGCGGGGGAGTCATAAGCTACCCCTCTGATACTTTATATGAGGAGGTAGCTTTTATTGCTTATCATTTCCATTGGTCACAAGATGATATTTTAAATTTAGAACACACTACCCGTCAGCGATGGGTGGCCGAAATCAATAAAATTAACCAAAAATTAATATGAAAGTAAAAGTTAGCTACTCACCAACTTTAAGTGAAGTCAATGAAGTTGACCTTACCGCAGAAACTACAACTAGAGGAGAATGGGTAATAGGTCGTTCTCCTGATTCTGATTTAATCCTAGAGAGTCCTGATATCAGTCGGGTACACGCTAAGTTTTTTGTTAAAGGTGGAAATTACTACTTCTGTGATCTTGGCAGTAGAAATGGCTCAATATTTAATGGTAAACAGGCTGAAAAAGATCGACAATATGCTTTGAGCGATGGAGACGTTATTCGGATTGCAGATTACGTTTTGATCTTGGAAGGAGTTGCTCCCGCCTATGAGCAAGCAGAGACAGTCTTTAGAATTATAGACCCTTCGCTGTTTTCTCGATCGCGATCGCCTGAAAATGTCAGCCCCGCCAACGTTGCTAATCCAGCCCCAGAGGTAGTCAACGAAGTAGAAACACCTGAAATTATTAATGCTCCTTCCCCAGAAATCAGCGAAATATCAGCAGTTGCTTCTACTCAAACTGATGATGTCATCCCGGTTGTTGAGGTAATAGCCCCCGAAAATATAATTCAGCCACCAGAAGCAGTCAGTGAAGTTACACCCGATGCTCGTGATGAAGTTGCAGATTTAGATACACAAGTTGCGGCAGAAGTCAACACAGATGTTGAGGAAGTAGAAGTTCCCGAAATCACCGAAACCTCAGAAATTTCTTTAACTGAGGTTGACGATGCGATCGCAACACCTGATAACATAATTGAAACTCCTGAAGAAGAAAGTGTTCTTCAAGAAGCCACTCACGATCAGGTTAGAGACTTAGAAGCAGAAAATACCTTCGTACAGAGGCGTGATACACAGAGTGCCATTATAGAAGTTACCTACGATGAAGAAGCAGAGTTGGAGGCAGCACTGCTCGCAGAAGTCACCTCCGTACAGCCGCGTGATATATTCAACGAAGTTCCTGCACAGGAGAGCGCTGTTTCAGAAATTATTTACGATGAAGATGCAGAGTTCGAGGCAGCACTGCTCGCAGAAGTCACCTTCGTACAGCCGCGTGATATATTCAACGAAGTTCCTGCACAGGAGAGCGCTATTCTAGAAGTTACTTATGATGAAATAGTAGATTTAGATATAGTTATTGTCCAAGAAGTCAGTGCAGACGTTAATGAATTTGTCAGCGAAGTTCCAGAAGATGCAGACATTCAGCAGCAAGAAGCATTGAGCCAAGTACTAGAGAAAGAGAGTCAAGCTACACAGGATATTAGTGATGAACTTGTAGATTTGGATGCGCCAATTACAGTAGAAGACAGCGCAGATGTTGACGAAGTAGAACCTAGTTATGCTGTTGATGATACAATCAGCGAAGTTGCTGAAACATTGACGGAGCCTGATAATAACGTCGCGGAAGTTTCCGGCAATCAAGACATTGATTTGACTAATACAACTACTGAAGAAATTAGTATAGATGTTGATGATGTTTCTGCACAAGTAGGTGAAGTTTCTGACTCAGCTAATATTCAATCTTTGGAAATAACAGAAAGTGAAGTTACTGAGAATATCAGTCAAACTATTGAAGAAGTCTCTGAAGTAGAAGCAACTCAGTTTGATGAAACTCCAGAGGAAACAAATATAAGTGAGCCTCCGCAAATTATCATTGATAGAAACATAGTACTCATTGCTCACGAAAGCAAGAAATCAGAACTTGCTGAATTTGTTTCTCAACATCAGGAGTTTTTCTCGCAGAGTTTTACAATTACATGGCCATCTGTTAGCGAAATCTTACATCAACAGGCAGGGATAACTATTAGTCAACAAACTCCCGCACCAACTTCTGGAGGATATCAAACAATTGCTTCATTAGTTGGAGCCGGAGAAATTTCAGCAGTTATTTTCCTGAGAGATTTGCTGCAACCTCAGCCTGGTCAAGCAAATGAAGAAGCACTGCTGAGATTATGCAATATTAATCAAGTTTTACTGGCAACTAATTTACCAACAGCAGAGGCGATCGTCTATTATCTTAAACAGATATAGCAATTATCGATGAGTTACGAACAAAAAGATCCCCGACTTCTTAAAGAAGTCGGGGATCTCAGCCTATGGGGGGATAGCAAATCAAATATGATTGCTATATTTTTTGAAAAGTTGCAAATTGCGTAGAATAATTGCAATATTAAAAATTAATCTCAAAATATAGGTATATTTTAAAGTAAAACCGATTAAAAAAATGGTTGTAAATTTTAAAACTTTATTTAGACAGCCAGTTATTTTTTCAAGTGCGATCGCTACAATTTTGTTAGTAGGCATTCAAAAACTTGGGTTTTTCGAGCCTCTGGAAATGAAGGTTTACGACCAGATGACGCAATTGCGTGGCGACCCCAGCCCAGACAATCGTCTATTGATTGTTGCTTTAACTGAAAAAGATATCCAAAAATTGAATTGGCCTCTGTCTGGTGAACTTCTAGAACGGCTATTAGGCAAACTTGAAGAATATGAACCGCGAGCCATTGGTCTAGATATTTTTCGTGATTTACCAGTACAACCCGGACATGACAAGCTATTGCAACGCATACAACAGAGCGATATCATCATTCCTATTTGCAAACATTCTGATTCTAACAATCCGGGAATAGCACCTCCAGAGGGCGTTGAAGCAGAGCGAGTCGGATTTAATGATGTTGTAGAAGATACTGATGCCACAATTCGCCGCAACCTATTATTCGTAAGTGCAGAGGAATCTGATTCTTGTCAAAGTACCTATTCCTTTAGCTTACAACTAGCACTCAAATACTTAGAAGTTGGAGGCATCCAACCAGAATTTACTCCAAAAAAGGAACTACGACTACGAGATACTGTATTTAAACCCCTGCAAAGTAACGCTGGCGGTTATCAGAAAGCGGATACAAACGGCTACCAAATTCTGCTTAACTACCGTTCTGGTTATCAGGTAGCCCAGATAGTAACTATTACAGAAGTACTTTCAGGTCAAGTTAAAGCAGATTTGGTAAAAGACCGCATCGTTTTAATTGGTTCAACAGCCAATAGTTTAAATGATATTTTTAATACGCCATTTGCTACTGGTAAGTCAGATAATTCTGGCAAAATGGCAGGAATTGAAATTCATGCCCACAGCGTTAGTCAAATTCTCAGTGCTGTTCTAAACAAACAGCCTCTATTTTGGTTTTTGCCTGAATGGGGTAAAGTCTTTTGGATATGGGGATGGACTGTAGTTGGTGGGTTGCTAGTATGGCGCATTCAACATCCGCTACGCTTAGGATTGGCAGGAGCAACAGCCCTGGCTGTGTTATTTGGAGCCAATTTTGTCATTTTTACCCAAGCTGGATGGTTTCCAGTCATACCTCCAGCGTTAGGGCTAGTATTTACCGCCGGCAGTGTCCTTGCTTATAGTGCTTATCAAACCAAGCAAGAGCAACAAGAAATTACCCAACGGGTTCAAGAACATCAACAATTAATTGGGGAATTGCAAGCCCTTTTACGACAGCGTGGTAACGCCTCAGATGCAGCATCAACGCTAATTATGGATTCCATCGGGCAAGAAATGGCAGTAGGGACAGTACTAAACAACCGCTACAAAATTACTGAACGCTTGGGTTCTGGAGGATTTAGCAATACTTATATAGCTGACGATATCCAGCGTCCTGGTAATCCGCAGTGTGTGGTTAAACAGTTGCGACCTCCTCGCCAAGATGCAGAATATTTAAATGTTGTCAGACGCTTATTCGACGCGGAAGCAGAAATTTTAGAAACTTTGGGTAAGCACCCACAAATTCCCCAACTGCTAGCTTTTTTTGAAGAAAATCAGCAATTTTCCCTAGTGCAAGAATTTGTTCGAGGACACGCTATGGACAAAGAATTAGCCCCTAATAAGCGACTAAAACAAACTGAAGTTGTGGAGATGCTCAAAGAAGTTTTACACGTACTTGTTTTCGTTCACAGCTATGGTGTAATCCACCGAGATATCAAACCTAGTAATTTGATTAGGCGAGAATCAGATCAGCACATTGTTTTAATTGACTTTGGTGCTGTTAAGCAAATTCAACCTCAGCAACAAGAAGCTCAGACAATTTCAATTGGTACTCCTGGTTATGCACCTTCTGAGCAAATGAGCGGGTTGCCAAAATTAAACAGCGATATTTATGCGTTGGGAATTATGGGAATACAAGGTTTAATTGGATTAGATCCCAGAGAATTTCGTAGAGACACAAATATTGGTGAAGTTATTATCCAAAATCAAGCTGATGCCAATCAACAGATTTGGCATCATTGGCGCGAACTAACTGACGCAACAGACGAGTTAGTTATTATCTTAAATAGAATGGTACATTTCGACTTCACTCAACGATATCAGTCAGCGTTAGAGGTGCTGAAAAGTCTCGAAAGTTTGTAACAAGTTGGTGTTTGTAAACTACTCTACCTTATGTAACCAATAAATCTGCTGTTGTATTCTTTGGGACAGCAGTTGAGCAATTTGCTGATTAATAATTGCAACATCAAAACGCTCACTAGCGGTAGTCCTAGCATTATTGGCGATGGTTGCAGTTAGTTCAGTCTCCTGAAGACAGGTAGTAATCACTTGTGCAAGTTCCTGGGTTTCTCCTGGTGTCACTAGAAAACCATTAAGTCCGTGTTCTACTAATTCCATTGCACCTCCAGCTTTTGCTGCAACTACAGTTTTTCCACATAGCATTGCTTCAACAATCACTCTACCAAAGGGTTCTGGGGAAGTGGAGGTATGTGCTACCAAGTCACAAGCTGACATTAATTGGGGAATATCTGAACGAAACCCTAAAAATTTGACGCGGTTTTCTAGTCCAAGTTTGGCAACTTGTTGGTGTAATTGTTGGACATAATCTTGTTCGCCAAATAGGGCATCACCGACTAAAATTGCTGTTACCTGGGGTGGGCTTTTGGCAAGGGCATCAATTAAAATATGCTGCCCTTTCCAATGTGCAAGTCGGCTAAAATGTCCAACTACAAATTTTCCTTCTAATCCTAAGTGTTGCTGCAATTTTTTGATGTCAGACTCATCAGTTTGATAAATTTTTGGATCAAAGCCGTTATAGACAACTTCGATGATATCTGGGTGTCCTCCTGCTTGCACAAAGGCTGTTTTACTAGCTTGGGAATTGGCGATTACTAATGATGCAAAACGATTAGCTAAGTTAACAGCAACGCGAAGATTAGTTTGGCTAAAATGCTCTTTGGAAAGAATATCATGTAAATGATAGACTAGAGGACGACGACTGAAAAAACTTGCTATTGCTCCTACAACTAATGCCTTTTGAGTATTGGCGTAGATTAAATCATATTCACACGCTTTTTTTACTACCTTAGTAATTAGAGGTGCAAGTTGTGCTAAACTCTTTAATCCTTGTACCAAACTGCTTTCTTTGCGAACTTGGATTGCTTGAGTTGCAAGAACTTCTACAGGGATATGATTTTGCTGTAGTAAATCTTTAAATGATCCATCTGCAAATAAGCCTACCAAAGCATTATGCCGATACGGTTTAACAATATCTATTAAACACAATTCTGCACCGCCTGGTTTACCACTTTGGTCTAAGAAAAAAATTCTCATAAAGCCTCTATTTTCTCAGTTAATTTAACCCATGCAGCACCCTTAATACTTGTTTAAGCTAATAAAATATTTCGTACTTGCTGGGCGATTTGATTCCAGTCGTAGTGTGTGGTGGCGTACTGGCGACAGGCTGATCGTGAAGGTATGGGGATATTTCCTAAAAGCATTTGTTCTAATTTTTCAGCGATAGCTGATGCTTCTGTTGAGGTAGTAATTAAATCGGGTGAAAATTCTGATAAAATTTCCGGCATTCCCCCAACTGGGGTACATAAAACAGGAGTACCACAGGCTAGAGATTCAACTATTACTAATCCAAATCCTTCAAAAGATTGACTAGGCATAATAGTTAATTCAGCAGCTTGGTAAGCAATAGGTAATTGCTCATCAGGTAGAAAACCTAAAAATTTAACGTTGTCGTCTAGTCCTAATTCTGTAGCCTGTTGTTGTAGTGCAGCTTGGATGTGTCCACGACCTGCGATCGCTAGCCAAACATCTGGTATTCTGGGCTTAATTATGGCTAGCGCTTGCAATAATTTGTCAACCCCAGTTCGATGCACTAAGCGGCGTGATGTAAATATAATCCGGCGATTATTAGGCCAGCCTAGCTGTATACGAGCTTCTTGGGGTGATAAGTTTGGTTGAAACCAATTAATATCAACTCCACCAGGGATAATATTAATTTTGCTCCACGGTATTTGATATTTTTCATGTAATATTTTACCAAATGCTTTGCTCAAAACAATAAAGCGATCGCACCGATTATAAGTGTTTTTTTCTATTAGCCAGTGCTTGATCAAAAGACTGAGGTTTTTATTAACCACTTCTTGCTGACTCTCAGAAGCCCAAGGGCCATGAAAGTTAAAAGTAACTGGTACACCCTTTGGCAAAATATCTAAAAGAGGAAAGCTATATAATGCAAAGTGCAGATTAATAGCATCTGGTTTGCTTGTTCTTGTTTTCTGGAAATTAGTGCGAATCGACCATAATCTTTGCCAAATAGCGCTATCAACAGAAGCCAAGTTAGTCAGCTTAATCGGCGAATTTGCTTCAGCCTCTGGTAAACCGACTCCACATAATTCAACCTGATCTTGATTTGCTGCTAATTTATGAGTTAGTTCATAAATATACCTTTCTAATCCTCCGGGACTTTTAGGAAACCAGCCTAATCCAAGGGTGACAATAGATGCTGATCCTGAACCAAAACTTATTTCTTTATTATCTTCCATCAATGTGTCTCCTACAAATGTATTGAAACAGTAGGGGCAATTCATGAATTCCCTCTACAGAGTGTAGTATCCAAATCTGAATTACTAGAATTTACAAATACACATTACCAATAAGAGTCTTTTTATAGAACACCAATTTATAAACTATTTATATGTCAACGTCAACAATGAATTTAAACCTGTGTTTTTCGTAACTAAAGAACACCGACTATTATATATGTGATATTTATCAGCCAACAAGCTGAATAGTAGACAGGGAAAGGAAAAAGCCACTATTGATTAATCGACAAACAAACAATTTTGTATTGAAATTTACAATTTATTTTTAACAGGTAAATATTAATACATTGAGAAGAAATAGTTATATTTTTTTGCGGATTACACAAATAACGATTGTATATAAATAATTAAAAGCTTAGAAATTATATGAAAAATAAATTACTGGCGCAGTTAGTAAAACTTCGTCAACAACTCAATCAGCACATCAAAAAACTATCTAAACCTAGATATTTGCAAAGAAGTAAAACTTTCAACTTTTTACTTAGTCTGACCCTTGGAGTTATTGTTACTACCATTGGAATTACAACGGATTGGGCGACAACCGGCACACCCACGCTTACTTACAAAACATCATGGATAGGTAATACTTTTGGCAGTGGAAATCTGCGGGTACAAAACAATATTGAAGCAATGTATGTTACCTCTGATGGCAAAGTTTATACTAACAGTCATTGGGATGAAGCTGGAATGGAGGCAGCAATATATAAAGATGGTAAGGTTATTGGTTTCCTTGGGGATACTCACGGCTGGAGTCGTGGAGGTGGGAAAGCGGTAACAGCAAATGGTAAATATGTTTACATTGCGATGATTCAAGGAGCTATGGGCAATAGAAAAGAAGATTACCCATCAGAAGGAACAACTTGGCATTGCGTTAGACGCTATGATTTATCGGGAAAACCTGCACCATTTCCTAATGGGCGTGGTTGGGATAAAAGTATGTTAATTACCAGTACTAAAAGTGAAGTCACTGGATTAGCAACTGTGGGAAGCGAGTTGTATGTGAGTGATTTTGCTGCTAACCGCATTCGTGTCTATGATACTGATACGATGAAAGAACTCCGCAGCTTTACCGTTGCTAATCCGGGAGGAATAACTATTGATCCACAAAAAAATCTGTGGATTATTCAAAGCAAAAATGGTGGTAAACCTGCCAAAATTGTACATTATTCCTCAAGTGGAAAGCAATTACCCCAACAGATTGCAGATATTGTCGAACCAACTGCGATCGCTATTAATCATCAAGGTAAGCTGTTAGTGGCAGAAAATGGCTCACGTCAGCAAATGTTGATTTATGACATCAAAGATAAGCCAGTGCAGTTAGGTAGTTTCGGCTGTAAAGGTGGTATCTATGCGGGTGTTCCTGGTGAAGTTCGAGATTTGAAACTTTATGGACTTACCGGAGTTGGTACAGATGCTTCAGGTAATATCTATATAAATAGCAATGGTTTCAACAAATCAGGAACAGATTTGCGGAAATTTTCGCCATCGGGAAAACTATTGTGGCGATCGCTGGGACTAATATTCGTCGATAATGCAGATGCAGATCCCAAAACTGATGGTGTAGATTTATTCACCAAACAAGAACATTATCTGATGGATTACAGTAAGCCGGCTGGTAAGCAATGGACTTACAAAGCCTACACTTTAAATGCTTTCAAATATCCTCAAGATCCACGACTGCATACATCACCAGATGGAACCTTTGTTCGCCGCATCCAAGGGAAACCGTTTTTGTTCCTCACAGATATGTATAACAGCTTTCTGCAAATATATCGTTTCAATCCAGCCACAGACGGTAAAATCGCCATACCAGCCGGAATGTTTGTCGGTAGCAATGGCGCAGATAAAAAATCAATCGCGGGAAAATGGCCACCGCAGCAACCAGAAAAAGGAGAGTGGATCTGGCGCGATCGCAACGGTAATGGCACATTTGAAAAGAACGAATACGATACCAGCAAAGATTATCCCTATATCGGCGGGTGGTGGGTAGATAGCAAAGGAGATGTTTGGAAAGCTTTGCGAACACAAGACGGCATTCGACATTATCCTTTACAGGGAATAGATCCTAAAGGCAACCCCATCTACAGCTATAGTTCGATGGAAAAGCAAGCTATTCCTAGCATATTTAATGACTTGCGGCGGCTCGAATATTTCCCGGAAACAGATACCATGTATTTGTCAGGTTTTACAGTAGATCATCCCGCATTTGGCGACGATACCGGAGTTGCTGGCTCTGAGATTGCCCGTTTTGACAATTGGAGTCAAGGAAATCGTACTCCTCGCTGGCGGGTTGTGATTCCTTACGACACCACCGGCAAACGCGAAGTGTCTACAGCCGCGATGAGTGTGGCAAAAGATTATGTTTTCGCCGTGACAGTTAAAACCGCAGAGGTATATGTCTACAATGCCACGACGGGAGTACAAGTACAACAGTTAAAACCAGGCCCAGAAGTTGGAAGCGAAAGTGGTTGGATTGATATACCCTACGGTATCCGCGCTTTTCGGCGTTCAAATGGCGAGTATCTGGTATTTGTGGAAGAAAATTGGAAAGGAAAGGTAATTATATATCGACTAGCAGGGTGAGCATTTCATTAAGCTATTAGCGAAGATACAAAATTTTGAGGAGTTTTAGGATAAAACCTTGACGTTCCGAGGTAAAAGCTCGGAGTTCCGAGATAAAAGCTCGGAGTTCCGAGGTAAAAGCTCGGAGTTCCGAGGTAAAAGCTCGGAGTTCCGAGGTAAAAGCTCGGAGTTCCGAGGTAAAAGCTCGGAGTTCCGAGGTAAAAGCTTGGAGTTCCGAGGTAAAAGCTTGGAGTTCCGAAGTAAAAGCTTGGAGTTCCGAGGTAAAAGCTCGAAGTTCCGAAGTAAAAGCTCGAAGTTCCGAAGTAAAAGCTCGAAGTTCCGAGATAAAAGCTAGTTAATAAATAGAAATTGCAGCCTCATCCAAACTCACCTTCGCTTCATAAATATATATTAGCCAACAGCGATCGCCCAATAGTCTTGGCGCTGGATGACGTGGACATACTGTTTGGGTATCCAGCGATCGCTCTTTTCTTAAAAACTTTTTGGTTTACTGATGCACGTTAATTTCTATAAGCTATGGCAAAGCGTTTAATTTCAGCTAAATCGGCGTGAATTTGAATTCTACAGTAGCTACCTTGATTTTGCAAAAGTTCTCGCACTGCATCCGCTTGTCCTGCCATCATCTCAATTAGCCACACGCCACCCGATCGCAAATAACTAGGCGAGATTTCTATCAAATGGCGGATGCAATCTAAGCCATCAGCGCCACCATCTAAAGCTAGATGTGGTTCATGGTTGACTACTTCCGGTTGCAAAGTAGGTAAGATACTGGTGGGTATGTAGGGAGGGTTCGATACCATACCACTGAACTGACCTTTTAACAATCCCAGTGGCTCCCACCAGGAACCTTGATAAAATTTAATCCGGTCAGCAAAACCTAAATTATGAGCGTTGGCTTGGGCGATCGCTAGAGCTTCAAGACTGTAATCAACTGCATGAATTGTTGCTTTTGGCAAGACATCGGCTAATCCTAGTGCGATCGCTCCACTCCCAGTACCCAAATCCGCCCAGTGTCCTGACACATCATTAGCAGATGCTACAGCTAAATCAATTAAGCTCTCTGTCTCTGGTCTGGGAATCAAAACCGCACTCGACACCGCAATTTTAAATTTACGCCAAGGTGTAACACCCGCAATATACTGTACTGGCAAGCGGTCATTTAATCGCCTCTGCCACAGTTGGTCTAACTCTTCTAAAGGCAATTGCAGCTGAATTTGCGGCCAGTTTTTAAAAGACTCTAAGCGCAGTGCCAAACGGTCTAACCCAGCTACCTCAAGGAGGAGCCAATCAACCTCTCCTGGTGGGACATCAGTGGCGATCGCTGCTTTAAGGGCTGCATTCCGCCACTGCCAAAGTTGTAAACCAGAAACTATCAGATGTTTCTCCCTCATACCTCAACCTGGGAGTGCATAACCGTTATTTTTTGGGAGCGGGGGGCTTGGCAGCTGGTGATTGATTCGGGGTAAGCGATCGAATAAAATTGATCGACTCTCTTGAGGGATACAGAACAATTTTATTTATACCAGGATCGTTGCTGCTATTGAGAGCTTCCAGAACACCGTACAAATCCACCACCTGAATTTCAGTATTGGCTGCTTCCTTGGGGACGGCTTTTTTGAATTGGTCTAACAAAGCTACTGCTTGCTCTTTCTCAAAAAAGAAAGGGATATACCGCTCGTTGCCTTTGGGGACAGGAATAGTCAAATAGCTATTATCTTTCTTAAACTTGGGTACAAATAAGGGAATACCATTAAATTGCTGCCCTTTTTTACCATTTTGATTCAGCATACTTGTTGCTGAAGCTACCTGTTGTTGTGACGGTACTAAAGTATAAATTACGGATTCTGATTTCTTTTTGCTTTCTTGGACTATTTTATAGTAGTCTGCCAACGATAAAGGTCTAACCTGTATAGTTTTTGCCAACTCTGGGTTTTCTTTTTTGAGCCGATTGTCAAGGAATTTTTGAGCATCTTGCTTGCTAATAAAAAATCCTACTTGCGAGATGCTCTTGGATTCGTTTTTCT
This sequence comes from Chroococcales cyanobacterium, assembly GCA_038249935.1. Taxonomy (GTDB): domain Bacteria; phylum Cyanobacteriota; class Cyanobacteriia; order Cyanobacteriales; family Nostocaceae; genus Nostoc. Next base: position 22,426 of record JBBSCU010000006.1, on the reverse strand, counting down.
TTGATAGAACTACGAATTCGCCTTTAGGATTGGTGAGCGTGAATACGGGTACTTCTTGTAGCTTTTTCACTATCTGATCTTGTGGCAATGCGATCGCCTCAAGATTGCCTATTCCTGGTATATTGCCTATTCCTGAAAGTCCCGCCAAAAATATACTGCCAGCTATACCCAGTGTTGCGCCCAAACGAATAAATGATTTCATGACTGTTCCTCGCATTAATAGTCCAATTAAATTAAACAAATGGTTGGATTTGCACAGCACCAACTAGCTTCAGTTATATAGCAATATATTTCAGTTGTGAAAATTTATTTGTGAAAAACTCATTATGTTAATTTATTGTTAACAGTAAACTTTCAAAGCGCAATATTTCTGAACTATTTGGGTTATAGTATTGCCTTCACCAATTGACTGTGCTAGCGCTGTGTTTTTGTCGATTTGGCTTGACTATTCACCGCGAAATGTTGTAGATAGCTATTTTATGTCTTCTCAAAGAGTTAAAAGTCTCTCCAACCCTGTATATGATAAATACTATTTTATTGGATTTATCTAAATGTTGGGTGACGTTATAACTTAATCAATCGTTCCATCTACGATTGGTTTAATATATCCTCAAATCTCTATAAAGTAATCAGCAAATTTTGATTTTTTAATTTTATATATCAGTAGACCCCAGATACATCACTACATCTGGGGTCTACTCAATGATTAAAGTGTCTTTACATCGGGATGACAGGATTTGAACCTGCGGCATCCTGCTCCCAAAGCAGGCGCGCTACCAAGCTGCGCTACATCCCGGCTAGATGTATTTACTCTTTACGGTTTGTTTATAACTTTTCGTAAAAGCGATCGCGCTTCACCAAAAGTCTTGACTCGACTATAATATCACATGACACGGCTTATGCCTAATCTTTTTAATCTTCTGATCAGACTACGCAGATTACATTGTTACAATTGTACAAAGTTTTTCTGCCGACTTATTTTACAAGACATATACTTGTTTTTTTGTCGGCTTCAAACCTGCAAAACCACATCAAGCAATATATTTTTATTATTCTACCTGATTTCTTGTGGAATCGAATTTTATTTAAATGAGCGCTAGTGAGGATACCAAAACATACCTTTGATACCCTCTGGATCAGCCATAAATCCCATAGTTCGGTAGAAATCTACAACATGAGGGTCGGCAAAAAGAGTGACATTACTAATTTCTTCACTCCTAAGTTTTTTGAGAACGTATTTCATCAGCGCCTTGCCCAGTCCTTGACTTTGGAAGTCTGGGTGAATCACCACATCCCAGATAGTGGCATTAAACGCATGATCTGAGGTAGCCCGGGCAAAACCAATGAGCCGCTTTTGGTTTCCTCTCACCTGCCACATTGAGGCGACGAGAAAACTATGCTCAATAGCTTTTTTGACTTTTCTTAGAGGACGACGCGACCAACCAACTGCATCACAGAGTTCTTCTAGCTCATATAGGTCAATGTCTCGCTCCGTGCTGAAGACGATGCGAGCATCCTTTGAAGAAGCTTCGCTAAGGACACCGAAGTTGGAGTTGCCCACGGCTTCGGCTGTATGCTCTTCAAAGGAGTTTGTCCTACTTGTCGCTACAGATTCAGGAGTACTAAACCAAGTTTTCCAAAAACCCATGCCAACGCGGTTCGGGTAGTATAACTGAATTGGTTTCCACTCTCAGGAGTGTTGATTCACGTTTAACATAGTTACCCCCATTTACTGTCCCTTACACTCAAACTTTTCCGGTTGTTTTTGGGATTTGCAATGGCAACAGCTAGTTAGAGCGTGTTTCACACCAATCACTTCCAATTTTAGCATTTTGTTGTAAAGGCTAGGAGAAATTCACTAAAAGGGAAGAATACAAGCAATTCAAAATTCAAAATGGAAAAACCTAATCCTGGCAATTGCTCGTATAGAGCTTAAATGCACGTTAGCTTAGGAGTGAATTATATACAAGGGATTAGGCATGGGGCATTAAGAACACTCTCTCCTTGTTCCCTTGTCTCCGGCCTCCAACACCCAGCCCCTAGTCCCCAGGTGACGAAAGCAAGCGAGTCTTACCTTTAACAATGGCTTCTGGTTTAAAATCTTCGACACTGGAACTCCTAAAGCGCTTTAACCGAGCGTTTCCCCAGTTTTATGAGCAATTCGTCAGCAGTGAGATTCAACTACAAAATTTACGGCTAGCTTACCGTCTGTATAAAACTAGACGGGCTGTTATTGAGTTGAAACCGGAAGGTAGTAAAAGTGCCCTGCATTTTGCCTACCGCAACCAGTCTTTTCTCCTCAGCGATATTTTTGGTGTATTAGCAGCTTATGGATTGACTATCCACGGTCTGAGTCTATATGGTCAGATTCGTCCGCCAATGTTGGTTTTTATCAAACTGTTGGTGTCTCGTGGTAGCAAAGCCTTGACCGAGAAAACCGCAGAAAATGTCTGTCGCGCCATTCGTGAGGCTTTAGGAGGTCGGTTTGAGGTAGAAGAGATGCTAGCAGTGGAATTTAATCTTGACACTGGCTTAGAGCAGGTACAAACTGAGTTCTATGTCGATCCGGTCTTTCATCTCCCTGCTCTAGTGATTGAAGCTGATAATCAACCAGGATTATTCTACAAAGTGATGTACGCGATCTGGCAGGAAGACTTGCTGGTAGTCAATGCCAATTTACTGGTTTGGCGTGGACGTACCCGGTTAATTCTCTACTTGTTAGGACCGAATGAAAGCCTGATTCCTGAATACCTGGGTCATAAAATTGCTGAGGGGGTGCGACAGAGGTTGCTGGGTAAATGAAAAAGTTATGAGTTATGAGTTATGAGTTATGAGTTAAAAATTAACAACTCCTCACTCCTAATTTTTAACTCCTAACTTTTCGCACTTCGTATTTAGTCGCACCCACCCTTAGAGGTACGATATAAGTATGGCAACTATCGAAATCTTGGGCGTTCCACACGCATACGAGCTAACGGCTCCCACTTCCTGCCCCCACGCTTTAGTATTTATCCACGGTTGGCTCAACAGTCGTGGATATTGGCAACCTGTGATTTCCCGCCTATCAGATGATGTGCAGTGCCTGTCTTATGATTTGCGGGGTTTTGGTGAATCCCAGTCTCAGGTAAAAACTGATTTTAGTCAGGTACAAACGTCTCTTAGCCTGACACCCATCTCCAATAGTGAGGTTGGGTCATCTTTCAATTCTGTTTATACTCCTGCTGCATATGCTCAGGATTTAGCAATTCTTCTAAAACAACTGAATATTACCAGTGCTTGGCTTATTGGTCACTCTTTGGGAGGCACGATCGCCCTTTGGGGAGGATATAAAATACCTGAGTGTGTTAAGGGAGTTATCTGTATCAACGCTGGCGGTGGTATTTACCTTAAAGAAGCCTTTGAGCAGTTTCGCTCGGCGGGTCAGAAATTTTTGCAAATCCGCCCGCGTTGGCTGTCCCAAGTGCCTTTGATTGATTTGCTGTTTACCAGAGCCAGTGTGTCACGTCCTTTAGAGCGCTATTGGGCACGTCAGCGCGTGATTGATTTCGTTGTGGCTGACCCAGAAGCGGCGCTGGGAACTCTGTTAGACTCCACAACGGAGGAAGAAATCAACCGTTTACCTGAGCTAGTATCCCAGTTGAAGCAGCCAGTTTATTTTTTGGCTGGTATTGAAGATAAGGTTATGGAACCCAAGTATGTACGCCACTTAGCTAGCTTTCATAGACTGTTCCAATATTGTGGTGACAATGTTTTAGAAATTCCTGATTGCGGACACCTGGCTATGTTAGAACAGCCGGATGCAGTTGCTAATCACATCTGGTCAATAGTCAATAGTCAATAGTCAATAGTCAATAGGCATTGGGCATTGGGCATTGGGCATTGGGCATTGGGCATTATTCTTAATCTCTCTGATCCTTTGCTCCTCTACCCCTTTGCCCCTCACTACACAGGTTGATACAACTTCATCACCTGAGTAATGGCTAATCTAGACTCAACGCCTAGTGTGAGGGGGGATGTATGACCACAGGCTAAATGGTCGGCGGCGGCACAGCCGATCATGGCGGCGTTATCAGTACAGAATTTCAGAGAGGGGAATAGGACACGTAGGTTATGTTGGACGGCGGCGGCCTGGAGGTTTTTTCTCAAGCCGCTATTAGCTGCTACACCACCACCAACGGCAATTGTGTCTAGTTTATAGTCAAGGGCACAGGCGATCGCTCTTTTGGTTAGCGATCGCGCTACACTTTCCTGAAAACTAGCTGCTACGTCTGCCACTGGTACTTTTCCACCATCTTTCTCTAATTGCTGCACTAAACGCAATACAGCCGTTTTTAACCCACTAAAACTCGTATCATAACGATGAAACCCCCCGCCCGGTAGAGAAACTTTTCCTTCTGGTAGGGCAAAGGCTTGAGGATTTCCCTCTTGTGCTAGCTTGTCAATCGCTGGGCCACCGGGATAACCCAGCTTTAACAATCGTGCCACTTTATCAAAGGCTTCACCCGCAGCATCATCACGGGTTTGTCCCAGGGTTTCGTAAATACCACAATCTTTGACATAAATCAAGCTTGTATGTCCGCCGGAAACCAGTAAGCTCAGGAAAGGGGGCTTTAAAGCTAGTTCGCTCAAGTAAGTTGCGTAAATGTGACCTTCGAGGTGGTGAACTCCCAAAAATGGTTTGTTATGTACTATAGCTAGGGTTTTGGCAGCAGTTAACCCTACCAACAGCGCTCCTACGAGTCCAGGGGCGCAAGTTGCGGCAATTGCGTCAATTTTATCCCAGTCTAGTTGGGCTTGCTCTAGAGCTTGTGCGATCGCAACATTTATCGTTTCCAAGTGCTGGCGGGAAGCTACTTCTGGTACTACACCGCCATACTGCTGATGGATTGGAATTTGTGAGGCTATAATACTGCTGCAAACTTTACGATTGTTAACAATTGCGACGGCAGTTTCATCACAGCTGGTTTCTATTGCTAAAACGGTTGCCATTGAGAGTGCTGAGTCTTGATTCCTGAGTGCTAGAGAAAAAATCTTGCTTCTTTACTACCCTACAACAACAATTCCTATACTCAGCACTTGCTACTGGGCAATGCCAGTTGCTTCAACGGGGGGAACCTCCGCAACGCACTGGCTCCTCATTACTAATTTTGGTTGCGAAACTTTAACTTTTATTTACTTAAACTTTACTCGGTTCCCACCCAAGAGTATGATGACTTTCTAGTTATGCAAATAAACAACTGTACAAGCCGCTTCGTTTTGTACAAAAAACTTTTTGTTTTGTAATAGAAGGAAACAACTCTATGCGACGATTGTTTGCTTTGATTCTAGCGATTTGTCTTTGGTTCAATTTTGCCTCCCCAGCGAAAGCTCTAGGGGCTAACTTGACACCTTGCAAAGACACTCCCGCTTTTCAACAGCTAGCAGCTAATGCCCGTAATACCACCGCTGACCCCGAATCTGGCAAAAAGCGATTTGAGCGTTATTCTCAGGCGCTGTGTGGTCCTGAAGGCTACCCCCACTTGATTGTTGACGGTCGTCTAGACCGCGCTGGTGACTTCTTGATCCCCAGCATTCTATTTCTATATATTGCTGGTTGGATTGGTTGGGTAGGTCGTGCTTATCTCCAAGCGATCAAAAAGGAATCTGACACAGAATTAAAAGAAATCCAAATTGATCTTGGTTTGGCACTACCTATCATGGCATCAGGCTTTACTTGGCCAGTAGCAGCAGTCCAAGAACTTCTTTCTGGAAAATTAACAGCCAAGGATTCAGAAATCACTGTTTCCCCACGCTAAATCAGCTTAACTAATTCATTTGTATTGGAGACTAAATTCATGGCGGACAAAGGCGATCAATCAGCTTATTTTATTAAATTCCTTTCTACAGCGCCCGTAGCAGCTACCATCTGGCTGACCATCACAGCAGTTATGTTGATTGAATTCAACATCTTTTTCCCCGATCTGCTTTTCCACCCACTACCATAAGTAGAAAATTGGATTTAGAGCAGTTGAATATCTTGTCTTTTGCCTAATATTGTGTAGTTGATGTATTTAGCCTAGTTAGGCTAAATTATCACCAAAATATGCAGCAAAAATAGTTTTTTAAAACTCGCGATCTGTTTACAGATCGCGAGTTCCACAGCTTTAAAACTAGCTAAATTAATTTTTCTAAACTTCCTAAACAAAAGTCATTTTTAGCTACAATTATTATTAATATAAAAATGCCACCATTTTAAATTTAGAGGCGAACATAAAATATGGCGCAAGCAGTAGATGCATCAAAAAATCTTCCTAGCGATCCCAGAAATCGTGAGGTTGTTTTTCCCGCATTCGGCGATCCACAGCTAGGCAACTTAGAAACTCCGGTTAATGCTTCTCCTTTGAGCAAGTGGTTCATTAATAACTTGCCCGCTTATCGTCCTGGTATAACTCCTTCTAGACGTGCGCTAGAAATTGGCATGGCTCACGGCTACTTTCTATTTGGCCCCTTTGCCAAATTAGGCCCCCTGCGGGACACAGCTAACGGCAACTTAGCTGGGTTACTGTCAGCTATCGGCTTGGTTGTTTTGTTCACCGCTAGTCTATCCTTGTATGCGAATAGCAATCCTCCCAAAGCACTTCCTAGCGTTAACGTACCTAATCCTCCAGCAGATGCTTTTAACTCTAAAGAAAGCTGGAATAACTTTGCCAGTTCTTTCTTAATTGGTGGTATTGGTGGTGCTGTAGTTGCTTACTTGTTGACTAGTAATTTAGGACTAATTCAAGGTTTACTTGGTTAATTTAGTCATTAGTCATTGGTTAGTAGTAAAGGAATATAGGCTAACAAAGGACAAATGACAAACGACAAAGGACACAGAGTTTTTTCTTTGTGTCCTTTGTTTTTTAATGCTAAAAAAGAGTATATTTTTAAAGGTGCTATATTATCCAAACAAAGCTGCTTCAATGTCATTTAAGGCAGTTTCAAAATCGTCATTAACGATTTTAATATCGAATTCATCTGCGGCTCTTATTTCTTCTTGAGCGCGGCGCAAACGACGAGCGATCGCTTCTTCTGAGTCTTGGGCGCGATCGCGTATCCGTTTCTCCAATTCATCAAAGGAAGGCGGTAGAATAAAAATTCTCAGGGCAATGGGGAAGGATACACGAATTTGTCTTGCCCCTTCTAGGTCAATTTCCAGCACTACTAATCTGCCGGAATGAATTTGGTTAAGTACACCTTCGCGGGGAGTGCCGTAATAGTTACCAGCAAATTCTGCCCATTCCAAAAATTCACCTTCAGCGACCAATTGTTCAAACTTACTACGGCTGATAAAGTAATAATTTTTGCCATCAATTTCTCCGGGACGGGGAGAACGAGTCGTCGCGGATACGGAATAATACAGATCTGGATGACGCTCTAAGAGCGATCGCATTAAAGTACCCTTACCGACTCCGCTGGGGCCAGTTAAAACAATCAACCTGCCTAAATGTAAATGTTCTTTGATAGTAGTACTCTGAATGGGTAAAACTGGCATCATCCGTTCAACCTTTGAATCAAACAATAGATATTATTCATTAGTCTTGTGTTCCTACACAAGTCCACTATTGACTAAAGAATTTTTAGCAAGGGTGACAGAAAATTTGTCTAATTTCCATATTACTACCGATATGGTGCAAAAGTGAAATTGTTAACCCACTGCTAATCAATTATCTACAGTCTGATGATCGCGGGAAATCACAAAGCGATTTGCTACTGTTTCTGGCTGAATTGCCGACAGAATTATGTGGCTGGAATCAGTGATAATTACAGCCCGAGTCCGGCGGCCATAAGTTGCGTCAATCAGTTGACCTCTGTCCCGTGCATCGGTAATAATCCGCTTAATCGGGGCAGACTCTGGACTGACAATGGCAACTACTCGGTTGGCAGACACAATGTTACCAAAGCCGATGTTGATTAACTGAATGTCCATAAAAAAACTGATGCTAAATGCGGTTTGAGAAGCTTGTAATAAACTTATTTCCATGTTATCGCCAAAAAACGGGAGTTACAACGCTTAAATTCACGTCAGAGTTCGTTTTTAAATAATGTCTGCTTTTTTTTAGCTGTATATCAGCCAAATTTCCTGAAAATCTTCCCAAAGGCATAGGCGTAATTCCACTGATCCAACCTAACTGGGAGATGTAGATTTATTTTGTTTGAAACAAGTATCTGGCTTGGAAATTGATGGAGAGCGAAATCGATTGGAAGGGTCTAGCTTTAACCGCGCTGGCTCAATACAATGTCAGTGCAACTCAATTGGTGTTCTTAGGTCATAGCGAAAATTTGACGTTTCGCATTCACACTGCGGATGGTGAAAATGGCGCTACATCTGGAGACTGTGATCAGCAAGCGTTATTTCTTCTCCGTATCCATTATCCGATCGCGCGCTTGAGCGATCGCATCTGGCGAGAACGTGCTGTCATTGAGTCAGAACTTATCTGGCTGACTGCATTGAATGAAAATACCGATTTGGTAGTGCCGTACCCCATGCAGAACCTCAACGACACTTTTGTAACCTCTGTAGCAATTGATGACACTGGCGAAACGCTCAACTGTACTTTACTAAATTGGGTCGATGGTTTCCCTCTCGACACCAAACCCACCAAGTAAGTCAGGTAAATTAGCCCATGAGCCTCGTTTTAGAACGTGAGACACCCCCTCTTCGAGAAGATGAAACCGGAGCAATTCGAGTTGGCAATTCAAGGGTTTTGCTAGAGGTCGTAATCCGGTCTTTTCAGGATGGCGCTTCTCCTGAGTCTATTGTCCATCGGTACTCGACGCTATCATTGTCCGATGTTTACAGCACTATTGGTTACTATCTTCGACATCAAAAAACTGTAGAAGAATACCTTAATCACAGAGAACAGTTAGCTGTATATCTACAGCAACGTTTGTCCAGTGTTCAACCTGATTTGAGTCTCATTCGTTCTTGCTTATCCAGGCTACGTCCCTAACCCACCACAATTATTCCTCATCAGATTTATCTATCATCGGTTTTTGAGCAGCGTGCCGTACAAACAGGATCTCAACACTATCATTAACAATAGTAAAAAGAATCCGATAGGCATTTCTTCCCTTTCCATAAACCAATTGTCGAATTTCTTTATCAAAAAAATCATTCTCAAACGCAAAAGAGCAACGAGAAGGCATATTTTCTAGGGATAAAATAGCTTTATATAATCCCTCTAACCATATCCTAGCCTTACGGGAAGAATCATTACTAAACCACAAATAAGTTTCTTCTATTGCTTCTTGTACTGCGGGTTGTATGATGACTTGATATTTCTGGTTCATTGAGAACTGTCTAATTTATCAAACAGTTCATTAAAAAAATCTTCCGCTTTTTTCCCTTTTCCTTCCTGCATCTGTTCCAAACCAAGTTTAATACCCTTTAAAGTTTCTACTAATTCAGCAGCATCTAAAAGTTCCTGATAAGATTCTGCATCTTGAACAACTAGCTCCGCTTTTCCATTAACAGTTAAAACCAAAGGATGTTTTGTTTGCTTAATACGCTGCAAAAACTCAGTCGTATTACGTTTAAACTCGGTAAGAGAATGTATATCTTTTGAAAGATTTATCATGGAAGCAGCATTTAATAAGTATCTAATCAAATGCTAAGAATAATTTGTTAATTTTGTCAACTGATATCTCTCAGCAGTTTCCTTATCCTTAATCAGTTTGCCCGATCGCGGGTTCTCTTTTTCAAACCTCGCCAGCTTTCTCGCAATCCCTTTAAGTTAGGCGTATGACCACCATAACGCCAGCTAACATAGGCTTGAGAAATCTCATCGATTACCTCAGCAGTTGCTGGGGCATGATGCTGGTATGAAACTCTGGCATATTCTAAAGGCGTTTGGGCTGGATGCTTACCCAAACCTTTTTGGGCTGTCCATTGCAACATTTGTTGATAAAGGCTTTCCATCGCTGGCAATTTCTTTAACCATCGGCGGTTGCGCCACTCTCGCCACTGACCCCAACCCAGCCAACCGAAGAAGGCTATAGCAGTCCCCAAGATTAAGCCAGTTAATACGCCGAACCAACCTTGAGAGAATAAAGCTAAAAACCAAGCGATCGCTCTAATTATCCAACTCAATATTGTCCCAAATACATTATTCAACAAACCTGTCACTGGAGAAGGCAACCATCCAGCAACCCAATGCCACAATTGGCGCAAGACGCTAAAAGTCTGAGTGTCTTCAATGGATGGTGGAATCAGAGGATGATTAGGAATGGGGTCAAAGGCAAACCAACCATATTTAGGAAAATACACTTCCGTCATCGCATAAGCGTCAGTGTTACGGACAACATATAACCCCGTAAATGGATTAAACTCTCCTGCACTAAACCCCGCTACTAACCGCGCTGGGATGCCAATGGAACGCAACATCACTGTGAGAACTGTTGAGAAATGGTCTGGATAGCCTCCCTTTTGCTTGAATAAAAAAGCTTCTACCAAGTCTTCTTTTTCAGTCAAATAAGGCAATTCTAAAGGATTTTGGGGAACAGAGTAGTTTTGCTTCAGGTATTGAGCTAAGTAAAGAGCCTTTTCATAAGGTGAATCTAGGCTTTTAGAAGACTTTGAGACTCCTGCTTGATTGTAGTTGGCGAGAATTTCTTCAGTCCGTTGTCGAACTTTTTCGGCAATTTCGGGAGGAATTTGCAGATAATGCTTTTTAATATATTGCGAATATTTAGTAGAAGCTGCACCTAACAAAGTCCGATCGCGGTATGGTACTTCGGAAATTACTGTGTAGGTGAATCCCTCTGATAATTCTACAGGCGATCGCAATCCATCTTCTTTATCAACAGCGATAATTGGGGCTGGAAAGTAAACTTCCTTGGGATAACTCATCGCCGGAATTAGGTTAGGCAAATCCGACACCACTGTATAAGTTTGTACTATCTCTTGGGTTTTATCAGTAATCACAGATCGGGGAAGAAAAATTTGGTAAGACCAAGGCGATCGCTTAATAGTGGTAACATCTTCATTGCGGGAAACTTCCCATCCCTTACCTGTATAACGGTCAAATCCTAATACTCGCCAAAAACCCTCAGCTTGCGATCGTACCCGCATCACTACTTTAGGTTTCATCTCGCCGCGCAAGTTTTGGTTAATTTGACTATTAAAACCGTAATAAAAATTATTATCTACTTTACCTGGTTGACCAGTTTTATTTTGTCCCGTGCCACCGCTACCACTACCTTGATTATTACCTTTACCTTGGCGGACATAACCGGGATTGATAATACTACGTCCTGTAAAACTGCCTTTTACTTGAATAGCAGAACTTACAGGAAAATTCCGTAACTGATAGCCAGGGAATCTGGGTAAAATAGCGAAAATTGCCAGACCCAGACCGACAATTAGCAAAAAATTCAGAATTAAAAATTTAAAATTAATAATTGAGGAATTATTTTTATTTAATTTTTCCTTTTGAGTTTTTAATGGCTGCAAACCCAAGCGTGAACGATAATCTAGCACTAAAGTTGGCAGAGCGATCGCTAAAAATAACAGCAGCACAGGTGCAAATGCTAAAGTCTGACTTAGAGTTCCCGCCACACCCAATAAAATCAGTCCGATCACAATCGAATAGCCCAAATTTTTCCGGCGGGGTGTATCAAAGCTGTGCAACACCTGGAGTTGAATTAATAACTCAGCCAAACCCAACCGTGTATCATTCAACTCTCCCACTAACCGACCAAAGAAAGCACCCAGTCCTACTAACATTCCGATGGCGATGCAGAATTGAATTGTAACATTGCGATCGCGGCGACGATAATAACTCCAAATCGTACCCAATACACTCAGGGGTAACGCCCAAAGACTGAATGAAGTCTCGGCGGCGATATCCGTCGCCACAATTCCCAAAATAACCAACGCTAGCACCAGCACCCGCAATGAAATTGAATCTTCAACTTCTTTCAAAGGCGACCCCTGGGGATTTTGCCGCCAGAAACTACCTACGGGAAAACGCCAAAACCGATTTATCCTGGATAAGTTAAACATTTGACTCTAAGCGAAGCAATGATGTAGATGCGACTACAACGGACACAATACGGGAGACATAATTGCCTACCCTGCTACTGTATCAAATAAAAAATGATGGAGAGGGAAGAAGACGCAAAGACGCGGAGAAATTATCAAGTACTCTCTCCGCGTCCCACATCCCTGTGTCTTTGTAATAACTGCTTCTCGTAGACGCCCTAATGACCCTTTTTTGAAAAATAGGATAAGCTTCAAAACCAGGAAAATCCTCTTAATATATATGGGCGTTGAGCGACGTAGTGTGCTAGCGCTGGCAATTTAAACTAAGTCGTGGGGTTAATAACGAACAACAAAGACTGTTGGTCTATTTCTGGAAACTCAACTTCCAGAGTATAAGTTGGGTTAGGTTGCTCGCAGCCTAACTCTACACTTAAGTATCCCGAAGTCGAAGATGTCGCCATTGCTAAGGTGCCACTTCCCCGAAGTGTCAAAGTTCCTTTAACGGGTAACTCAACCTGAACAAGCAACTTCGTAAGTTTACCTAGAGACTGGTACTCTACTCTGATATTCAAAGTACCGACACTGGTTAGCCATTGTCTTTCTACCACTGGACTGGTTGCTGAAAGTGGTAGAGTCAGATTTTCCAGCAGTTGTTTAGCTGCTAACAACGACAAAGCCATCTGTTGACGTGGTTGCAAATCTGAATAATCGCTCTGAATACTGGGCATTGTCTCCAGAGTATTTACAGATCGATAGGTGCTTCTTAGCACCAATCCAGCTATATCATTTAGCGTTTGAGACTCGTTGGGAAAAAAGTTCTCCACCGCCTGAACTAATTTTGCCCCTAGCGGCACGGAAGATGTAACCAACGCCTGACACTGTTCTAGCAATTGCCGGAAAACTCTCTCCGGTAAGCGAGTCGGCAAGTTCAACTTCGACTGTTGTACCATCCATCCCCATGTAGGCACGAGTGTCATTGACGGATCGTTAACAAAATCAGGATAGTCGATTAGTTGTGTTTCCCAGGGAAACAACGGTGGATGGTCTTGGACTTGGATTTGTAACCGACGCTTAAGGACGGCTTGGAAACGATCTTGCACAGTAGGAATTTCTCCCAATTGAAAGGTCTGGGGCGTTCCTCCCAATTTTGGCTGACTGCTTTTTGAAGCAGTGGCTTCGTTGAGGAGGTTTTCTACCCCGTCATTTTCCTCACATTCTACCGATGGCTCGTTATTTTTGACATTATCTGTCAATAACCAATCGAGACACTGGTGTTGTAAGGATTCTGAGTCACTATTCATGAGTAGATGCACCTGATCCGGATACTAATGAGTTACGAATTTCCCAAGCTTGTTCAAGAATTTTAAACCATCGTTTTTGAAGTTGTGCCATTGACAGCCCTAAAGTTTTTGCTATTTTTTCATCGGCTTCTCCTTGTTGCTTCAACTCTAGTAAAGACCGTTGCTTATTGTCCAGTTGCACTGTGTATACTTGCCATTGCTGGGGAGTTAAGCCCAAATTGGTGTGCAAAGAAGCTTCCAGCCATTCGTGAACTAATTCCCAACGGTGCAACAAGGCAAACCGAATTAAATGATACTTAAAGCGCTGCTGCAAGTAATCTCTCTGACGAGGGGTTAAACCTAAAATCGACTCAATTTCCTGTGCTGATAGATCCTGGAGGCGGAGGGAAAAGTAATCAGCGCAGTCAGATTGTTGTCGTTGTTCGAGATAACTCATTAATTCCGTAATCACAACGGAGCGCAAGGTGTCTTCTTCGGGTTCGGGTTCAACTTGCGTTGCCATTGTGGAGCGCAATTTGTGTACTGCTGGCTCTTCCCAAGAACCGTCACCTTCATTATTACTGCCTTCTGATGCTTGCTCTATATCTACGCTGGTTTCGGGGGGCTGCTGTTGCGAAAAAGTTTGCGCCCGCAGGATAATTAGCTGTTGCTGACGACCTGGTAAGGGAATTCGCCGCTTGCCATAGCGCTCGGTGAATGCCATATACTCTGCCAATTCCAGAAGCGTTTGAGGGCGATAAGTGGCACCGAGTTGATTTTCTCGCCGGAAAGCGTTTAATGCCTCCAGATAGAAACTCTGGAGGAAGTCTTCAATTATCGTCAACCGCCCTTGATAGCTCAATTGCTTCTGAGGCGGATTAATATAACGATAAATAATTGCACTCAAAGTACTGTGTAATTCTACCCTGCCCCGATTTGAACCAAACTGATAGTACCTGAGGCATTGTTGTAGCCGATGCCTAGCCAGGGTCATCGCCGAGCTTTCTACAGTTCCAGAAGATTGAATACGTTTACTCTCGTGACAAATCCGGTAGACTTCGCTAGTAATACGTGTTGCAACATCGTGGCAATTTTGTTGCGAAGCTTTGGTTGATTCCTGGAACTCCCTGGACAAGAGTTGAAAGATCACCTCCACGCCTGTAGAATTTTCTCCCAGAATAGTTGCAGATGGAATAGTTGCGGTTGCGGCTGAATTCATAGTCTCGGTTTTCAAAAGACCCTAACTTAAGTTAAATACAACCTGTACGACTGTGGGTATTGGCTTTTTGAGTTTTACGTATAAGCTAAACGCAGACCAATCCTACATTTAGGATATGGCTGATTTTATTATTCCCAACTTTGATGGGATTGTTCACATTTTGATAGATGTTATTGCCATTACCCAGGAGCCGTATACAAGTCATTATGGATTTAGAAGCACAAATTCAATTGCTGATTGATCATGCACCCCGCGATGGGGTGACACCACATCTTGTTGCAGCAATTGCTCCTGCCCTGAGAGCGATCGCTCAAAAATTACGCTACTCCCAGTACTATATTCTCCAAAATTCGGAGGCAAGCTGGGTTTTAACTACATTGAGCAATCGGACTAATCCAGGATTGGAAAAGCGGGTTATTTACGCTTTCCCTACCATACAAGATATCTCTCTAATTTCCCCTGCTGGGCTTGACCCTCAAATGCTAGCTAAAATTGTTCCTGTAACCCATATTTTGTTTCAAATGGTGGCATTAGACCCCGTAGAGAGTATCGTTTTTTTGGAAACGCCGGGTAAGACCACTCATACCGTTGAAATTAGGCGAACTGAACTAGAAAAACTCATGCAGCAACAGCTACGACAAGAGCGATCGCCTAAACAGATCCCCCCTGATATTGCATAGAAAAAATTTGGATGTGGGGTTTTTTAGATACAATCCCACATCCAAAATATTAAATCTCAAATTCCTGGAAAAAAGTTTTCTAAATTAGGGAAAAACGAAATTTTTTCTTTCTCTTACACCAGGCGATCGGCTCAAGTCTTGGTGAAACCTATAATTGATTAAAAAACAGTTATCAGTGAACATTTTTCAGTTTTCAAGTTTTAGTTTCCCACTCAACCAGAGTCGCTCACTTAAGAACTTGCAAATGAAAAATCCCACTTTCTACCTGATAACTGAATTTAATAAAGGCGACTCACTGTGTACTCAGCTATATTAATCAATGCCTGATGAGACTCTGAGGGTGCGAGAACTGCAAGATGTTCAATTGCTAACTTGGTGTGGTGAGCAGCTAACTCTCGCGCTTGCTGTATACCTTGACTATTCTGAATTATTTCCAGTGCTTGCTCTAAATCCCCTTCCTGGGTAAACTCTCGGTCAATCAGCACTTCCAAAGATGGTTTTTGGGCTAAAGCAAATAAAACGGGTGCAGTCAGATTACCACTTTTCAGATCCGACCCCACTGGTTTACCCAAGGTATCTGTTGTACTAGTGAAATCTAAAATGTCATCAACAATTTGAAATGCGATACCAAAATGACGACCGTAGCCATACATATGTTCAACAGTTTCTCTAGAGACTTCACTGAGTAACCCAGCAGCTTTAGAACTGTTGGCCATTAACGAAGCTGTTTTGTAATAACTCTTCTGGAGGTAAGTTTCAATAGAGATACTAGCATCAAAACAATTTAGTCCCTGCTGGATCTCCCCAGTAGCCAGATCCATAATTACTTCCGAAAGTAGTTTCACCACCTCCAAATTATCCAAGTTTGCTAAATACCACGACGATTGGGCAAAGAGAAAATCTCCTGCTAATATGGCAATGCGGTTGCCAAACAAACTATGAACGGTGGGAACACCTCGCCGCATATCTGATTCATCTACCACATCGTCATGTACCAAGCTTGCTGTGTGAATCATTTCCGTAATCTCAGCTAGGCGGCGATGACGTGGCGTAATGTCTTGTTCTAACATTGTTGCCCGCGATATTAGCAGTACAATTGCTGGCCTGATACGCTTTCCCCCAGCTCCGAATAAATGTTCGGCTGCTGCAAACAGAATGGGGTGGCGGTTTCCAACTAGCTGTTTTAGGTTATCTGCTAGTAGTTGCAGGTCTGCTTCCACAGGGGTAAACAGGGAGGTGGCTGGGGTCATGGATGGGCGGACTCTGACTTAGGTTACGAAAGTTTACATATCCTACACTTATTTTAAGATAACCCTGTGCCAGTGCAAAGTTTTCATAAAGTAATCCCATTATTAGTCTATTGCTGAATTTTAAGTTAATAATGTATTTGTCAACAAGTAATTATGCTTAATTTTGGTAGATCAGTTTGAAACGAAGAATATGACTTCTCAGGATATGGGAAGAGTTTCTACTGAAAATGGTGTTACGCGCTTCCCCGCATTTCCAAGTTTGCCGCCACAGACAGATTAAACTCAAATTCAAGCAATATTACCTATTGACAAACTGGATACAACTTTAATTTTTCACCAATGGCTAAGACTAAATTTCTCTAAGCCTGAGGTATGGTTATTGAAAAAACTTGAAATTTAGCAGGCGAATGAGATTAAAATTCAGAGTCGTTGTGTTACTCTAGAATATAGGAATTATAAATTTTTCAGATATTCACACCCCAAAAGTTCAGTCATCTATTAGCTGATCATACTTAGCTGGTGTGGTGTGTCTAAAATAGCTAGCCATTGGTTATATTGAGGGAACGATTCCTTTGATGTTTCCTAAAATACGCAAAACTCCTGGTTTGGAGTTATGTGATATTCCTATGGGAAGCCGCTACACGTCTTGAGCGCACGTTGAGCGCAAGCATTTCTCCTTTGATAGCAGTGTAAGCAAAAATAAGCAGATCAAGTAGACCCTTGAGAATCGCAGTTTTAGCTTGTCAGACGATAATCTAACTGCTGTGGGATGTATGGTCTGCAAAGATTCGCATGAGATAATAAATTCTTTGTCCGTATAGAATTTAATTTTTATAGGTAGTTTTACTATAGCAGAATATAGCCATCAAGAATGCACTTGGTTGGCTGAGGTTCTACTAATTTTATAAAATTTTATATTCGTTTGGAAAAGGTGCTGGTAGAACAACGATTTACGGAAGTATACATAATGATGATTTTTATTTTAGCGTCTGGATATTTGTTCACAGTTTACCTGTTATTAGCACTGGCAAAGCGAACGGTCACAAAGACTGTTGCTACAAGTTTTCCTTCTTCTACCAAAGGAGAACACAAGCAGGAGATATCAGTAAGAACAAAGGTAACTGAAGCAGTTAATAGTCAATAGTGAGGAGTCAGGAGTTATTAATTCAAAACTTTTAACTCCTAATACCGATTACATCTGAGGTTATTCCATGACTTTAAATATAACCTTTTGCCAAGTATAAAATCCTGATTTTTAGTTCTAATGCTTGGTTCACCACCTTGACCGAGATTTCCAAGAGAAGCAGAAATGTTGAATCCTGATACAAAACTTTACATATGTAGTTACACTAACTCTAAAAAGTCTAAAATAGTCAAGATGACATCATCTCCTCAAACCAATGAACATAACTGATTTTCTGACACATACAAGATTGTAAATAGCGAAATTTATCTAATAGAGTATGACCCCATTGTTGTGGTATAGATAATATCTGTAAAATTAGATAAGCTATTAAACTGACGTAAATTTGTATGGTAATATTATTGACATTCTTAGTAATTAATTTGTCAAGTTTTAAGTGCATTTTTAAAAATTTTCACAATAGTTCAACTCCCCAACGTAATCGATAAATGTCCCTAATTTCATCATCAGTAACTGCTGCATCTCCTGACTCAGGTAAATTAGTCACCTTAGCGTTACTCAGTTTTCGTTTCTAAATCACAGAAATTAATCACTCTAAAAGAAAAGAGCATCATCAGATGCACCAACTTTAACCAACCCAGTTGAGTCCTCAAATTCTAGTTTCCAATTGTTTTTTATCCGCAGCGATCGCTTGTCTCAAGATTGGTAAATACAGTTGCTATTAAATTAAACGTTTGATTTTTGCGTTTATGCAGCTATAAAGTATCTGACTGCGAACAGTGCGATCGCTTTTGAATTCTCTTGTCCAAGTCAAACCAATACGGTTCGGTTAAGGTGCATAATCCTTAAAGATCCCCCTTAGTCCACGCCACTTGCTCCATTTGGGGAGACCCCAAGACCGCAATGATGTCACTTTTTCTAGAGGGGGTAAGAGTTAATGAAATTCAAAAGCCCAACTAGTAGATTAGCCCGTTTATTTCGTGCAGGTCGGGATAATTGGAAACAAAGAGCTATCGAATAGCTAGCCCAGTTAACTAGTACCCACACAAAGAGAAATAAACCTTTTGTACGATTTAACAACATTGGCTACATTTTTATTTCCTGTCATAGCAATGTAACTACAATGTCTAGTTGTATTATTTCGGTGGACTGAAGTTGATTTTGATTAGAACTTATGCAAAAACCCTCTCAAACTCTCGTTCTTCCTTCACCTGTGCGTAGGTCGGGTTAGGCAAGATGCCCAACCCAAGCAAGTGGCTCTGGTGTTGTCTGCCTCCACAAGACTTCACTAAATACTTTTTTATTTGGAAGTCTTTTAGTAGCTTACAAGCTCGACATTACATCCCGTGCAACTGCTAAAGTCTGCTTAATATCTTCTTCAGTGTGAGCCAAAGATGTAAACCCAGCTTCAAATTGAGAAGGTGCTAAGTAAACACCGCGCTCTAACATCCCCCGATGAAAGCGTCCGAATTTGGCTGTATCAGACTTTTTCGCATCTTCGTAGTTATGAACTGGCCCAGAGGCAAAGAATAAGCCAAACATCGCGCTGATTTGACCACCGCAAGCCGCATGACCAGTTTCTTTGGCTACTTGCAGCAAACCATCGGCTAGCTTCTTAGTAATCCGGTCAAGATACTCATAACTACCAGGCTTTTGCAGCAATTCCAAAGTCTTAATGCCAGCAGTCATCGCCAAAGGATTACCTGAAAGAGTCCCAGCTTGATATACGGGGCCGGCGGGGGCAACCATTGACATAATATCTCGACGACCACCATAGGCTCCTACTGGCAAACCACCACCAATAACTTTACCCAAGGTCGTTAAATCAGGAGTTATGCCAAATTTTTCCTGAGCACCACCGTAAGCAATACGGAAGCCTGTCATCACTTCGTCAAATACCAATAACGCTCCATGCTCGTGAGTCAGTTCCCGTAATCCTTCTAGAAAACCAGCATCAGGTGCAATAAACCCAGCATTGCCGACAACTGGCTCAAGAATAACACCAGCAATCTCGTCGCGGTTTTCTTCAAACAAGGCTTTGACGGCTTCCAAGTCATTGAAAGGCGCGGTTAGAGTGGTGGTAGTTGCCGATTTAGGTACTCCCGGTGAGTCTGGCAAACCAAGTGTCGCAACACCAGAACCCGCCTTCACGAGAAACGCATCGGCGTGTCCGTGGTAGCAGCCTTCAAACTTGATGATTTTGTCTCGGTTGGTGAAAGCCCGCATCAGCCGCAAAACTCCCATACAGGCTTCAGTTCCAGAGTTGACAAATCTGACCATTTCGATGCTAGGAACGGCATCAATGACCATTTCTGCCAAAACATTTTCTAGTACTGAGGGGGCACCGAAACTTGTGCCTTTTTCTAAAGCTTCATGCAGCGCGGCAATTACTTCTGGATGAGCATGACCGCAAATAGCAGGTCCCCAAGTACCTACATAGTCTATGTATTGGTTGCCATCTACATCCCAAATATATGCGCCTTTAACACGATCAAAAACGATGGGTTGTCCGCCCACAGATTTAAAGGCACGAACTGGAGAACTGACTCCTCCTGGCATGAGGTTTTGAGCAGCGGCAAAGACTTCTTGTGATTTTGTTGTTTTAATTGTGGTATTTACCAAGGTTCTCTCCTAACAGCGGACAATAAAAAGCTCTATCTTAGGATAGGGTTAAAAACTGCTTAAAATTCCTATCCTATAAAATTAGCTGAACCAAATAAATAACAAATATTATGTTATACAAGTCGAATAATGACTTGCCTTTAGATATTCAAACTCGATTATCTGAAGCATCCCAGGATCTTTACCGAGCAGCTTTTAACTCGGCAATCCATTGGTATGGTGAAGCCTCAAAAGCTCACAAAGTCGCGTTGAGTGCTGTAAAGATGCAGTCTGCTATGGAACGAAGTGCTTTTGCTAAAAGCTAGATAAGATAGTTCAATTGAAAAAATATGCCAGCTGCTCTATTTAGAATGGTATCGTGAATCCATGAATTATTCTCATTAGAGCAAACTAGCTGGTATGTCTTTTAACGATTCGCGCTTACTAAATTACGCCATCCCTGTTAAGGAAATTCGCTACGATGAACGGGGTCTAGTACCTGCAATTATCCAAGATTATTTGGATGGTACTGTGCTGATGATGGCGTGGATGAATCAGGAGTCGTTACAAAAAACTTTGGAAACAGAAGAAACTTGGTTTTGGAGCCGTTCCCGGCAAGAATTGTGGCATAAAGGGGCGACTTCTGGACATCTTCAGAAAGTGCAGAGTATCCGTTATGACTGTGATAGTGATGCGCTGCTTATAGGTGTAGAGCAATTAGGAGATGTTGCCTGCCATACTGGAGAACGCAGCTGCTTTCACCAGATAGAAGGGAAAATTGCTCCTCCACCAGGGGATACACTATCGCAATTGTTTCAAATAATATGCGATCGCCGCGATCATCCGATTGAAAGTTCTTATACCTGTAAACTATTCGCAGGTGGCGATAACAAAATTTTAAAAAAGATTGGTGAGGAAACTGCTGAGGTGGTAATGGCCTTTAAGGATGATCAAGCAGATGCGATCGCTGGTGAAGTGGCTGATTTGCTATATCATACTTTGGTTGCCTTAGCTCACCATCAAGTTGATTTGAAATCGGTGTATCGGAAGTTGCAAGAACGTCGCCAATAGAGCAAAAAATAAGTCATTTTACCAAAACAGTGTCCAGCAAAAAAGCAATAATCGCACTCGTTACTCAGCACTACTGAATGTGGGGATTATGTTACTCAGCCAAAATTCGCGTAAAATCGCCACGACGAACAGCCTAAGCCAGCGTCACAACTGGTTCATTTAATTATTTTTAGTAATTATTGATATTGTTAATACATTCAAGCAGACTCTTGCACGGATACAATGAAGAGGCAGTTTCTCCCTAAGTGTACAAGACGTTCGATAAGATTAAAGACTGCCACGTTATAGCTTTTTGATAAATGACAAGGAACGGTATCGGTATTCGCACGGCGCAAGTGCGTCATGAACGGCTTATTGGTCAAATTCACGTTTATGATGGCGTGGGCAAAGGTAAGTCCCAAGCGGCTTTAGGGGTGGTTTTGCGCTCGATTGGTTTGGGGATAAATACACCTAGCAATTCCAACCGTGTTTTACTACTGCGGTTTTTAAAAGGGCCGGAACGAGATTATGATGAAGATGGCGCGATCGCAGCTTTACAGCGTGGCTTTCCCCATTTAATTGACCAGGTTCGCACTGGGAGAGCCGAATTTTTTGGGACAGAAGAAATTACCGCCTTTGACCGAGAAGAAGCAGCGCGGGGTTGGGATGTGGCCAAAGGTGCGATCGCTAGCGGTTTATATTCAGTTGTCGTCTTCGATGAAATTAACCCCATCCTGGATTTGGGTTTGCTACCAGTAGATGAAGTGGTGAAGACATTAAAATCCAAACCCCAAGAGTTAGAAATCATCGCCACCGGACGCGCCGCGCCGCAAAAGTTGCTCGATATTGCAGATTTGCACTCAGAAATGAAACCCCATCACCATCCAATAGCCAAAGCCCTCTTACTTGAAGGGATTGAAATTTATACTGGTGCTGGTAAAGGCAAATCTACCAGCGCTTTAGGTAAAGCTTTACAGGCAATTGGTAGGGGAATCAATCATCCAGGGTCTACCCGTGTGTTGATTATGCAGTGGCTCAAAGGTGGTAGTGGTTATACAGAAGACGCAGCGATCGCCGCCTTGCAGCAGTCATATCCAGAAGTAGTAGATCATCAACGCTGCGGTCGAGATGCCATCGTCTGGCGAAATTCCCGGCAAGAATTAGATTATGTAGAAGCCGAACGGGGTTGGGAAATTGC